>JAICVP010000043.1 GCA_025935275.1 Thermoleophilia bacterium | reverse complement strand
CTGCGCCCGAGGGGTAACCCGTCAGCCGCGCCCACGTAACGACCACGCAACGCATGCGGGCGAGAGGACCCGAACCTCCAGGGTTCTCAGGCCGCATGGCAGGGGGTGATGCGAGGTGGCGGGAAGTGGCTTGAGAGCAGGGGAAAGAGTCACATGGTGCGACGTTTTTCCGCTTAGCCCCGTGAAGGGCCTTCTGGTGGCGTTTTGGCACTGGATTGGGCACCGGCCAGCGGTCACCGGGCGCTGGCGTGGGGGTCGCCCGGGTCGCTGTCTAAAAAACGTTGCCGTGCGGAGTTACCTCGTTTGGCGCTCGGGGCATCGAGCGCCTATGGCGATATCAAGGGTGTCTGCGGCTATGAAGGTCCAAGTCTCCGAGTCCACCCTCGCCGGAGATCTGAAGGCGTACCTGGAGAGGGCCGAGTGCATCGTCCAGATCCTCGACCCCCACACCCTTGAGGTGACGATCCCTCGTGCCCCCGACGATGCGCAAGCCGTGCGCGAGCTCGTGCTGTACCTAGGCGCCTGGCGGGCGATGAACCCGGGCGCTGACGCGATCCTTCTCGACTGAGCCCTCAGGGAAGAGGCGCCTGTGGTCTCGATCACACGGGACCACGCACGTAGAAGGGGTCTTGGAGAAGTTCGAGGGGACGCGAAAGGCGCGCCCTGAACACGCGTTGCCGTGGCCGGCGGAGTCAGCCGTGACAGGCGCCGCTGCCGGCGTCGCTAAAACTCGCCCCCGGCTCAGCGACGAACTGCCAGTCGTAGCTCTGCTGGTGGAGACTCAGCTTCAGGATCCCGAACGTGTCGGCGTTACGCAGCTCGCTGTTCGGCAGGGCCGCCGTAAACGCGTAGTGGCTCCTGCCGCCCGTGCCGACGACGAACTCCCGGATGCCAGAAGCAGGGTCGAAGGCGCCGCTCGGCGTCTGCGGGGCGAAGCGCTCGTAGTCGTGGTCGTGGCCGTTCAGGACGAGGTCTGCCCCGGCGGCGTACAGGTCGTTCCAGAACGCGCTGGTGGAGGTGTTGCTCCCGTGCATGCCGCTCGACCAGCGTGGGTGGTGCCAATAGGCGAGCGTGCATTCGGTCGGATGCGCGGCAAGGTCGCTCTTCAGCCACGTCTCCTGCGCCGATCCCGCGGCGCAGCCGCCGACTTGGGCGCAATTCGAGTTGAGCGCGATCAGATGCCACGAGCCGATGTCGTAGCTGTAGTACCCCTTGCTCCGGTCACCCGCGGGGCCGGCGGCGACGTCGACGCCGTTCCAATAGTCGAAGTAGCCTTTCGCCCCTGGTGTTGTCGCGGTGGGCTGGCAACCGGCGGTCGTTGGCGCAGTGTTGTACTCGTGGTTGCCGATAGAGGGATGAGTCCTGATCTTGAAGCTCCCCCAGGTCGGGTCGTAGTAGGTGAGGAAGTTCGAGTACTCCCCGCAGGTGTACTGGTTGTCGCCCAGCGTCAGCACGTCGGTAATCGTCGGATCGGCCGCGATCGCCTGAGCCGTCAACCCGTAGTGACAGCTCGAGCCGGCCGAAGTTGGTGCCGTGTTGCACGCGATGTCGCCGGCGGCCGCCACCACCGGGTCGCTGCCCGGGGGAAAAATCACCGGGGCCGCGCTCACGGGGGCTGTCGCCGCCGAGGAGGCGCTGCTCGATCCGGCGCTGTTCGTGGCGGTCACCTGCACCCGGATCGTCGATCCCACATCACTGAGGCCCAGCTGGTACGTCTGGCCGCTCGCGCCGTCGATGTCCGCGCAGGCCGCCCCGACCGCGTCGCACCGGCGCCACTGGTACGCATAGGAAATCGGCTGCGTGCCCGACCAGCTCCCGGCGTCCACACTCAACGTCTGGCTCTGTTCAACCGTCCCCGCGATCGTCGGCGCCGACAGGTTCTGCGGAGCCGACTGCACCGATTGTGTCTCCACCACGAGTTGGGGCGCGAGCGACGGTCCGGCCTCGCGACTGTTGAGGTTGATCGAGGTCGTGCTGGAGGAGCTCAGCGCGAAGCCGAAGGAGCCGTTCCCTGACACGAGCGGTGTGACGTCGAGCGCCACCCATCCCGCGCTGACCGAGCCGACCGCCGCCGTCGCCGCCGAAGCGAGAGCCGGCGCGCTCGACCACGTCAGCGCCTTCTCGCCCCAGCTCGGGTCGCTCACCCGCCAGACAGACAAGCCGAATCGCGAACTTCGCTTCACGTTGACTCTCAAGGTGGCCTTCGTGACCGGATCGGCGATCCCAGTGAGGCTGAAGCGCAGAAACGCGCGCCGCTCGGGCGACGTGCCCACGCGCAGCGTCGTCGCGGTGCCGTAGTTTGCCGACGGCTTGGCGGAGTTGACATACGCGTCTGCGTCCGGCGCGAACGGCTGTGTGAAGGTCGCCGCATTCGCCCGTTCCGCGCCGACGAGCGCGGCGCACACGGCCAACAGCAAGGCCACCCCTACAACCGGTAGACGAACAGCAATCAGCCGCATGCAAGACCCCTAATCCCGTGTGGTTCGTGCTCGGACAACCCGAGCGAAGGCGCGAGTATAGCGGCCTTTACGGCCCTTACGACAATGTGCCTGGCACGAGGAGAGCATTACGGGTAACCGCACCCGCGCTGGCACTCCTCCAACGGCCGGCGCTCATCGCGCAAGCTCCTGCGCTCCGTCGTCGCTCGGGCTGAGCGACAACACCTCACGCCCGTTACGCCGCCGAATACGCAGTGGGTTTAGCAATCAGCGGATGCGGAATGCGGTGGACCGGTTACCCCGGGATGCACGTGATCGTCTTCAATTTGGCTTCTCATTGGCTTGGCCTTCCGCGGGGACGACGGACGGCTTTCATCGCCGTGGCGCTCACGGCGCTTCTTCTTCCTGCCCAGTCCGCCTTCGCCGCGACGCTCGAGTTGAACCGAACCATCCGAACGTCGCCCTTCGTGAAGACGTCCGTGTCCATGGGTGACGACGAAGGGAGCGCGTTCGTTCCTTCTGACAACTCGCTCTGGCTCGCCGACGACGTCAAGAAAAGGATCTACGAGGTCAACCCGGCGACAGGGGCGCTGAAGCGGACGATCCCGCGGAGGGTGTTCAACGCTGCCCCGAGGTTAGGCGGCGGACCCGAAGCCGGCACGGATCGGACGAACGACTTCGAGGCGATCGCCTACAACCGAAAGAAGGACGTGCTCTACGTCTTCTCCGGTCCCTGCTGCACCTCATCGATCCGGGCGACAGCCTTCCGACTGACGCGCCAGTCGGGGCGGTTCCGGGTCGAGTCCTACCAGCCGCTGCCCAGGGGTGCCGACTACGCAGCCGCCGCCTGGAGGTCCACCGACGGCAAGATATACGTGGGGAAGGGTCGGGAGATGCGAGCGTTCGACTACGCATCCGGTACGGCAAGCGCCTCGTTCCGCATCGAGGGGGTCAGTGGGATCACGGGAATGGACTTCTCGCGCGCCGGGGCGGATCTCTTCGTGACAGTGAACAGCGAGCGGCTGATCCGCATCAACTGGTCTACGAGGACAGTCGTGAGCGGATGGACATTCGACCTGAGGCCGTTCGGCATCCGTGATTCGCGGGCGGTGGCGAAGGTCGGCGGGCAGTTCTTCGTGAGCGATGGCTATGACTCACGGCCGAGCGGAGACCCTCTCAGGCATGCCGTCTTCGTCTTCGACGCCGGAGGGTAAGAACCCCGGCCGGCCTTGGCTGCTCAGGCGGAAGCGCTAGGCCGGAACGCTAGCGGAGGGCGGCGGCGGGTTGGGCTCTACCACCGCCGGCTCACCCGCCTGACCCGGTGCGTCGACGTGGCCCGGTTTCAGTTCCTCAGAGACGATGATCTTCGAGGTTGACGTAGGTGCCCAGGCTGGCTTGCGTGGTCGTCTCGTCTAGAAACAGTACGTTTGTAAGTTGATCACTCACGCGCCGCGTTCCTCGATCAGTTCGACCCGGTAGCCATCTAGAAATAGTTCGTCTGCAAGTTGGTGTTTCAGCTCAACGCTCAAGGCCATGCGACCCCACCCCAACCATCCCCTAAGGGGTGGGAAAGTCGAGGGCATAGAGGTTTGTCCCCGCGAGGCCGAAGTTTGACCCGTCGAAGAAGAGCGTCGACGAGTAGCTGCCTGCCGTCGTGGGCCCGAGTGACGTCGGATCGAACACGAAGACGTCCTCGTCCGCACCACTAACACCTGGAACGGCGAAGGCGGCCCGCGTCGACAGGTGGAGGAGTCCGGAACCATCGACCGCAGCGCCATCGATGTCCTCACCGCTGTCCCCGAGGCCCACGTCACTGCCGTCGAAGAAGAGCGCGAATGTCCCGGACGTGTTGGAACCGAGGGCAACCGGGGTGAAGGCGAGAAGATCCTCGTCGCGCGCCGAGACGCCCGAGACCGAGACCGTATCCGACGTCGAGATAGCGATTTCCCCGGTCGGCAGGAGCTCGACCGCATCGACGTCAGCCGCTGTCGTCGTCAGGCCGACGTCGGAGCCGTCGAAATACATGGAGAACGTCCCCGCGGTGGAGGCCCCGAGCGAAGTTGCATCGAAGCGCACGATGTCCGAGTCGTCGAGGGGTACCGTCATTCCAGGCAGGATGTCCGTCCGGTCGGCGTCGACGGACAGGAGCAGCGTGTCCGAGTCGAGCCAGGAGAAGGCATCGATGCGGAAGGGACCCAACTTGACATCGGATCCGTCGAACGCGATGGAGAAATGTCCGGCGCCGTCGTGGGAGACGATGTCCTCGTTCGCCACGGCCATTCCACCGACAGTCGCCGCGTCGCGCAGGGAGAAATCGAATGCCGAAGAGCTCGGCGGAGGAGAGGTCTCGTCGACGTCAGTGACGGTGACCGAGATCTGCTGCGAGTCGCTGCCCCCGCGTCCGTCTGAGACAGCGACGGTGACGAGGTAAGCATTGTCTCCGTTCGAATCGTCGGGTTCCTCGTAGTCGGGAGCCGTGCGAAAGGTGAGGACGCCGCTGCTCGCGTCGATCTGGAAGGCGGAGGCATCCGTGCCGCCGGAGATCGAATACGTGAGTGGATCACCGTTGGGATCGTTCGCGTTGACGTCGGTGACCGCACCCTGGTTTTCGGGCACCGGCTTCGAGGCCGTCGCTCCGCCGCCGTCAGAGGTGATCGCAGGCGGGTCATTGACGGCTGGAGTGGAGGATGTTTCCTTCCAACCTAGATCAGGCGCTGACCCCTGGTAGCTGCCGGCCGCCTGATCCATAACGGTCTCGCCGTTCCACTCAAAGTGTGCGACCCCGGCGTCAAGCGCCGGACTCGAAGGCTGGAGACGGTAGTTCCCATCGAGCAGCGGGTCGGCGACGACCGATGAATCGACGACGCTCCCGCTGGCGTTCGTGATGTTCTGCCAGAAGAGGTTATGACTTGCGATCGACCCCGCGTCCACGTTCTTAAGCGCAAGGAAATGGCCGACGAAAATGTTGTTGAGTGCGATGAGGTTGTCTCCCCCCGAGATTCCGTGGTTGTTGCGCAGGAGGGTGTTGTGGAAGGCAGTGATCCGCTCGCGGATGCTGGCCGCACGGTAGTCCTCGACCGTTGTTCCGCCATCCAGCAATCCGATGCCCGCTCGCCCGTTGTCGCGGATGAGGTTTCTGTCGATCGCGATGACCCTGTTCGTGTCGGTGAAATAGTCGATGATCTGGATCCCGTCGCTTCGGCTCCCCCAGATTTCGTTTCCTCGGAATATGAGGTGCGCAGTGCTCGAGATCGCGTCATCGTTGAGGCGCATCTCCACCCCGTCACCATCGCTGCCGATCATCTGGTTGTTCTCGACGAGCAGGTCGCGAACCGGATGGTTGATGTCGATCCCATCGTCGAGTGCGTCCTGGAGCACGTTCCCCCTTGCGGTGCCGCCGCCTCCGACCTTGTAGTCGAGCTGATCGTTATTCGCGACGAAGAGGTTGCCCACGATCGTCGCCGGGCTCCTCAACGACACTCCGGACAGACCGTTGCGGAGAACAAATCCGGTCACGGTGGGTGCCGGCGACACGCCAGAGGGGATGGTGATCACGTCGAGCGACGCGGATGCTTCGAGGATGGTCGTATTGCCCGTCGGGGTGGAGCCGGGCGACCTGCCGCTTAGCGTTATCGGCTTGCTGAGCGTCACAGCGCCCGTATAAACGCCGGGCGCGACACTCACCGTGTCGCCTGGAGCGGCGGCCGAGATGGCCGCCGAAATCGTGGTGTAGTCCTCGGGGACGCGCAGCGTAGTTGCGGCGCGTCCCGGCCCCGCGAGAGCCGCCAGCGACGCGACGAAAAACGACACCGCGACCATCCACCGGCGAGCTGTCCGGCCGAACGGCGCTCGCCAGCACGTCGTCACGAGTTGCATCTGAACCCCTCCCTCTCCCCTTGCCGCAAGCGGGCCAGACCAGGCACCGTGTTGAAATGCTCAGTCACCACACGCTGAGAGCGACCGTCGGGCCCAACGGCCATGATCGCCACCGCGCGCTCGACAGTCTATCGCCTCCTGTCCCTGCAGGGGCGGCGCGATCTCAGGCACGTCCGCGCTCGATGGGCTCGCCACCTAGACGCCACCGCCCCAAATGGCACGGATTGGGCACCGCTGCAAACGCACAGCCATGTGCACGCGCGCCCGTTTGCAGGGGTTTCCGTTGAGGTGCGGGCGAGAGGACTCGAACCTCCAAGGGCCGAAGCCCAACGGGACCTAAACCCGTCGCGTCTTCCAGTTCCGCCACGCCCGCGTGGAAAAACGATAGCGCCTGGGTAGGCAAACACCAGGAAGACGAAGGAAACCCCGACTCCCCAGCCGGAGCAGCGCGAGCCCGATCTTCGCGACCCGGGTCTCAGCGACCTCTCCAAGCGCGACTACAGGGCAGTCGTCCGGGCGGGCAAGCAGGCGCTCGTGCCCTCGGCGCCGAGATCAACGCCGAGACCTGAGCGAAGCCGCGAGCTGCGGCAGGGGCAGCCGGCCGAGCGGGAGATCCAGGCGCCCTCGCGGGCCTAGCGCGGCCCCGGGCTACACTGCTTCTTCGGGCCCCGTAGCTCAGCGGATAGAGCAGCGGACTTCGAATCCGCGTGCGGAGGTTCGACTCCTCCCGGGGCCGTGACCGACTCCATGGCTGCCGAGAACCCGCACGGTTGCGTGAGTCATCCGTGCCAGATGTGCCAGAAATGCCGCGGCGTGCGTACCCCGGTGCGTACCCGCGTTGGCCGTCTAAGAGGGTGGCGAGTAAGCGGCGAGCTAGCCGCCGGCAGGCGTTATCTGTCCCGAAACCATAGCGCGCTTCCCTCCTTCACTCGTTCCTCGAGGACGCGACGGGGCTAGGGTCTGTGGTCTGAAATGACGAGGATCAAGGTCATCGCGCTGATCGTCGGTCTTTTCGTCTGCGGTTCGCTTGGCGTCGTGGCGGCGGTAGCGTGGTCACCCGAGGGCAGCGTCGCCGAAGGGGCAGTGGAACGGGTTCGCCACGGCGTGACCGAGACTGGACGCGTCGAGGTCGTAACGACGGAAGGACAGGTTCACCGCGTCATCCGCTGGAGGACCAAGCGGAGCGGAATCGAGACTCAAACCGTGGAGGGTCCGTTGCGGCTGCGCACCCGGGGCAGCGTGTACTTCGCAACACCGCCCAAAGGGCCTGTGAGCTCTGGCCTGCGGTCGATGAGGCTCCCCGGAGGGGTCCTGACGCTCCCCACAACGACGGTGACCCAGACGGTCACCGAGACCGTGCAGGACACGACCACCGTGATTGAGACGGTCACCGAGACGGTGGAGGGCACCGTGACGACGGAGACCGGCACCCCATCCTCGCCCTGATCGGATCAGAGCCCGGCTTCGCCATGGCCGCAGGCGCGTGGTTCCCGGAGCCGCCCAGCACCGTCGTGGCTCGGCTGCTCGGGTGAAGAACGCAACTTTTGCCTTCTGCTATTTAGAAGTGCGGGGTCGGACCGACCCGCGTTGCTCTCAGCGCGACGTGACGCGGGGATCGCCCAGCACGATCGGGGGAACGGCCGTCCGGCCCCGCATAACTCCCAGATGACCGGGCGGAGGAGGTCAGAACGAGCGCCGTGCGTGCCCGAGCCGTTCTCGCGGGAGTGGGGAGAGTACGTTCAACCTCCTCCGCCGCAGGACGCCAACGTATTACGTGCCTGCGCACGCTTGAAGAACCGAGCTTCGATGTTTACAGAGAGTTGACAGTGCGTTCGTTCAGGGCAACGTAGAACTCGCTTGTGGATCAGCGTCAGGAGCGGCAGGCGCGCAACGAGGCGCTCGTTCGCCAGGTCAACGAGAAAATTGAACAGGTGGACCAGGCGTCGAGCTTTGCAGACGATGAGATGGCATTCGAGTTCCACTGCGAGTGTGGCCGTGCCGATGATGATGAGATCGGTTGCGACGAGCGCGTCGTCATGACTCTCCGAGAATACGAAGAAATTCGCGCTCAAGACGATCGCTTCGCGGTCGTGCCGGGCCACGAGGACGCAGCGCTCGAAGATGTCGTGCGGCGCTCGGATCGCTTCCTCGTCGTCGACAAGAAGCCGGTCGCCGAGCCGTTAGTTGCGGACGACCCTCGTGGAGCGGCGTCCGGCTGACTTCATTGAGAGGAGTACGAGCTTCGCGGGAAGCCAGGAGCGGAAGAGGCAACAACGCGCCTCTCCCGGCTCTGACCGTCTTACTTACGCCGATCAACCGCGGCCTTCAGCTGTCCTTTGTTCATCTTCGACCGGCCCTTGACGCCATGCCGCTTGGCCTGTCGGTAGAGCTGCGACTACGACGAGCCGCGCCGGCGGGCAAATCTGGCCGGCTCGGGATACCTTCAGATGAGCCGACGCGGCGGCGAGGCGAAGACGGGGCTGCCGCCGGCTAGGCGGCCGGGCTGTCCGTGACGGGGCCGACGTTCACGAGACCCGGGTCGACGCAGCCGGACGCTGCGACGCGCGCGGAGGTGAAGTTGTCGGGGAGCGTCACCTTGACGCGGTCGAAGTCGGTGCAAGGCCCCTCGTCGGTGTCCACATCGCTCCAGGTGCTGACGAAGTAGAGCGACTTTCCGGGCTCGACGACCACGGGCTGGGGCGGGTCGTTGATCATGTCGACCCCTCCGCGCTGGACCTGGACGTCGAGCCATCCGCCGGCGGCATGGAAGTCCATGCCCGGGTAGCCGAACGAGCGGCATGCTTCGGGGGAGGTGTTGGTGATGCGCCAGGTCGTGGCGATCGTGCCTGCGGCGCCCTCCTGCGACTCGACCTTCACCTCGGCGGTCTTGTCGTTGCAAAGCGGCGCGCCTGTCGAGCTGCTGGAGGATCCCGAGCTCGAGATGGTTCCTCCGCTTCCGGCGGTGGCCGAGGAGTGCGACTGGCCTCCCGTCGGGACCGGGCCGGCTTCCTTCGGCCCGTTGGCGCAGCCGGCGAGAAGTGCGGCGAAGACGATGGAGAGGGCGATTGCTCTGGTCATGGGTGCGATTCTCGGAGCGGCGCGTAACCTCGGCCGCCCGCGCCGGTAACAGCTTCGCAACGCGGTCGGCCCGCATACCTGTAAGCGATCGGTAAGAAGTCCCGTTGGGGCGAAGGACGCGCTCGGCGCTCGTCGTAGGCCGCTTGTGCGGCATTGCGGCAGGCAGCCCCCGCCCCTCCAAAGCGGCGGCTGGAATTTCATAGGAAGCCACTCGCCGAAACGGGGGTAATCACCATGCGACTACGACGACTGCTGCTGCAGCCGCAGCCGGAGGTTGAACTGGAGAACGGGACGGCCACGCTGAAGCGCGACGGCTCGGACTGGGATGTGCTCGCAGAGCTCGACCGGCTGCGCACGACCAACTCCGGCCTCACCGCCGAGGTGCAGAGACAGACCCATATCGGGCAGGACTACGCCCGCGTCGCCAGTGAGGAGCGCCTCCGCGTCGAGGAGCTCGAGCGCGAGAACGCCATCGCCCACACGCACGCGCAGATGCTCGACAGGCGCGTGACGCAGGCGGAGGAACGCGCTGCCGAGCTCGAGGAGCTCGTCGACGCGCTCCGCGTCCAGCGTGATCGCATCCAGACCTACTTCGAGCAGCAGAAAGACCGGGCCGACAGGGCCGAGTCGGCGAGCGCGGCCATGCGTGATGCCGCCGGCGAGCTCCTCGCGGCAAGCGACCGCCAGACGCACGGGGCCGTTGGTACCCGCGGCCTCGCCCGCGCCAAGGTCGAGTTCGCGGATTCGCTCGCCAAGCTGCGCCGCTCGCTCGAGCGGGATTCCGGTAAGGATTTTCTCGCACCGGCGATCGCCGATGACGTTCGGCGCTTCTTCGCCACGAAGGATCTTCCCCAGGAAGAGAAGGCGCGCCTGCGCTCGTCGATCGAGCAGGCCCTCTCCGCAGGCGGATGAATCACAGCGCGACGAACTGGCGGTGGCCAGGCGCCGCTCGCGCGAGCGTGCTCGGCATGACTGCGATCGCAGCTCTCATGATCACCCCGACGAGCTTGGGCGGGACGCGCTCGAGCGTTGCCGCGCTTCAGGTCGCACTAAAGAGTCGCGGGCTTTACGCAGGGGCGATCGACGGGGTCATCGGCCCGCGCACCGCTGCCGCCGTCCGCGTTTTCCAGCGCAGACACCAGTTGACCGTGGACGGGATTCCGGGGCCGATCACCTGCGCTGCACTCGGCCGCTATAGCCGCCATCGGCTCGGAACACGCACGATCACCGTCGGCGACACGGGATGGGACGTCGCCGAGACCCAGTTCCTTCTTCGTTCGCACGGATACTCACCCGGCCCTCTGGACGCAAGCTACGGAGCCCTGAGCGTCGCGGCGGTTCGCCGCTTTCAGCGCCATTCGGATCTCCAGGTCGACGGGTTTGTGGGCCCGGCGACTCTCGCCTCCCTTGACGGCGAGCGAGCGACCGGGCCGGGAGGGCTGACGACAAGCGAGGCCGGCCGGGCTCGAGCGGCGCGACGGCTTGTCATCATCCGGGTCGACGCGCACAGGCTCTACTTCTACAAGGGTGCTCGACCGGTCCGGGTCTTCACTGTGGCCACCGGGGGCACCTGGACTCCGACGCCCCAGGGCCGGTTTCGAATCGTGAGCAAGTATCGCCATCCCTGGTGGTATCCACCCGATTCGAACTGGGCGAAGAACCTGGATCCGATCCCGCCCGGACCGAAAAACCCACTCGGAACCCGGTGGATGGGCCTTTCGGTCTCGGGCGTGGGCATCCACGGGACTCCGAATCCCACCTCCGTCGGGTACTCGATCTCCCACGGCTGCATCCGGATGAAGAGACACGACGCCGAGTCGCTCTTCCGTCTCGTCCGGGTCGGAACACCCGTCTGGATCCTCTAGGCCGCCGGCGCACCCTCCTGGGCCGCCCGGCCGTTGTGTGAACATGGCGTGGATGGCAACCTGGAAATTCGTCGCGCTCGCGCTCAAGGCCCAACGGGGCTGGAAGCGCATTCCGCCGGAGCAGCGCCGGCAGATCATGGAGAACGCGGCCAAGCAGGCCCGCAAGCATGGGCCGATCGTCGCGAAGCGCGCCGCCGAGATCGCCCGCCAGGTCCGCAAGGGCCAGTAACCCCGGATGCGCGACAGCCTGACGCTGGGCCGCATCGCCGGCATCCGCTTCGGCGTGAACTGGAGCTGGGCGATCGTCTTCGCGCTGATCGTGTGGACCCTGGCCACGGGGATCTTTCCGAGCACGAACCCGGGTCACGACCGGGCCACCTACGTGACCATGGCGGTCGTCGCGGCGCT
>JAICVP010000350.1 GCA_025935275.1 Thermoleophilia bacterium | reverse complement strand
CGGAGTGGTCGCCCGCTGCGAGGGCGACCTTCGCGAACGGCACCGCGGCGACGGCGGGCGCGGCGGCCGCGAGAAGGCGTCGCCGGGTCAGCGAAGATTTAGGCATGACTAAAGATTAGTTTTCACGCGCCCACGAATCAACTCCGGCGGCCGCTCCCCGCAGCGCGGCTGGCATGCTGGGGCGCGTGGACGGGGAGCACGCGATCCGCCTGCGCGGGGTCGTCAAGCGCTACGGCCCGATCCCGGCCGTGAAGGGCCTCGACCTGGACGTGCCCGAGGGCACGTGCGTCGGCCTGCTCGGACCGAATGGCGCGGGCAAGTCGACCACCATGCGGCTCCTCACCGCCCAGGCGATCGCCGACGAGGGCGAGCTCGAGGTGCTCGGCTTCAAGCTCCCCGCCGAGTCAAAGGCCGCCCGGGCGGAGTGCGGCGTGGCGCCCCAGCTCGACAACCTCGACGTCACGCTGACCGTCGAGCAGAACCTGCTCGTCTTCACGCACCTGTACCGCATCGGCCGCGCCGTGCGCCGCTCCGCCATCGAGGCTGCGCTGGAGCTCGCCAACCTGGCCGACCGGCGCCACTCCCGCGTGGACAAGCTCTCGGGTGGAATGCGCCGTCGCCTCCTGATTGCGCGCGCCCTCATCCACCGCCCGCGCCTCGTCCTCCTCGACGAGCCGACGGTCGGGCTCGACCCGCAGGTGCGCCAGGAGCTCTGGGCGCTCATCGACGCGCTCCGCGCCGAGGGGACAACCATCCTGATGTCCACGCACTACATCGAGGAAGCCGAGCGCCTGGCGGACACCGTGATGATCATGTCGCACGGCGAGGGCGTGGCCGCCGGGCCGCCGGCCGATCTGATCGCCAAGCACGCGGGCCGGACCGCGGTGGAGGTCTACGGCTCTCCCTCGCAGCTTGCGGAGACTGAGGCGAAGGCTCGCACCGACGGCTTCCAGACCCGCCGCACCGGGACGAGTATCGCGGTCCTCGGGGTCGACGGTGCGGACGGAAAGGCGCCCGACGGCGAGCGTCGCCCCGCGAACCTCGAGGACGTGTTCGTCCTCCTCACCGGGGAGCAGATCGACTGATGGCGACCCGGGCCACCCGCGCGGTCAGGATCGGCAGGCTCGAGCGCCCCGCGCTGACCGGCGTGCTCGTACGGGAGGTCGTGAACTTCTCCTCGTACTGGCGCTCGGCCACCTTCTCCTCCACGGTCGAGCCGACGATCTACCTGCTCGCCTTCGGCTTCGGCTTCGGCTCCCTCGTCAGCACGATCGGCGGCTACGACTACGTCGAGTTCGTCGGGACGGGAACCGTCGCCACCGCCGTCCTCTTCTCGAGCGCGTTCCCGGCCATGTTCGGAACGTTCGTCAAGTACCAGTTCCAGCGCACCTACGACGCCATCCTCGCCGCGCCCGTCGACACGGAGGAGCTCGTCACCGCCGAGGCGCTCTGGATCGCGACGCGCGCCGGGGTCTACGGCTGCGTGCCGCTGATCGTGGCCATGGTCTTCGGGCTGCCCCCTGCGTGGGGGATGCTCACGGTGCCGTTCATCGGCTTCCTCGCCGGCTACGGCTGGGCGTGCTTCGGGATCATGACCGCGGGCTTCGCGAAGAGCATCGAGAACTTCAGCTACATCATCAGCGCCGTGCTGACCCCGCTGTTTCTCCTCGCCGGCACGTTCTTCCCCATCGACGGCCTCCCGGAGTGGGCGCAGGTGCTCGCCCAGTTCAACCCGCTGTATCACTGCGTGCAGCTCGTCCGCCACGCGGCCTTCGGATTCGAGGGCTGGGTCGACCTCTACCACGTCGGCGTCATCGTCGCCTTCGGGCTCCTCATGTGGCGCCTCGCGATCTTCGCGATGGAGCGGAAGCTGATCAGCTAACTAGAGGGCTCCTAATTCGCGGGCGCGGGAAACGGCCGCGTCGCGCGAGGAGACCCGCAGCTTCTGGTAGATCGACTTCGTGTGCGAGTGGATCGTGTTGTACGAGAGGAAGAGCG
>JAICVP010000154.1 GCA_025935275.1 Thermoleophilia bacterium | reverse complement strand
TCAGGTTGAAGACGGCCTCGCGGACGCGGTCGCCGGTCGGCCTCACCTCGAGGCCCCTGGGCGCGAAGATCCGAGCGCCCTTACGCGAACCCGCGATGATTCTCAATCCGCTCCGCCTCTCGGACGAGCGGATCGAGGACTTCCTCGTCCTCGTCGAGAAGCCGCTCGGCCAATTCACGGGCCTTGACGATCAGCTGTCTGTCTCTCGCCAGCCGGACGAACTTCAGATCGCCCAGGCCTGACTGGCGCGTTCCGAGGAGCTGTCCCTCTCCGCGCAGCTCGAGATCGACCTCGGCGAGCGCGAACCCGTCGTTCGTGTCGACGAGCGCCTGCAGGCGCCGTTGCGCCTCCTCGGTCAGCTCCTCCTTCGGGCGGGAGACGAGCAGGCAGTACGACTGCTCGGCGCCGCGGCCGACGCGCCCGCGCAGCTGATGGAGCTGGGCGAGGCCGAAGCGGTCGGCCTCCTGCACGATCATGATCGTCGCGTTCGGAACGTCGACGCCGACTTCGATCACGGTGGTCGCGACGAGCACGTCGAGGTCGCCGCGCTTGAACTCGTCCATGAGCGCACGGCGTTCGGCGGACCGCAGCCGCCCGTGGAGCGAGCCGACGCGGTAGCCGCGGAGCTCGGCACGCCGGAGGCGGTCGGCCTCCTGCTCGGCCGCGCGCGCCTCGATGGTCTCAGACTCGGAGACGAGCGGGCAGACGACGTACGCCTGGCGCCCGTCGTCGAGATGGCGGCAAAGCCGCGTGTAGGCCTCGGCGCTCCGTTCGTGGGAGACCCAGCTCGTGATCACCGGCTGGCGGCCCCGTGGCGGGCGCGCGATCTCGGTCACGTCGAGGTCGCCGTACACGGTCTGGGCGAGCGTGCGCGGGATCGGCGTCGCCGTCATGTGCAGGACGTGGGCCGAGCGGCCCTCGGCGAGAGCGCGGCGCTGCTCCACCCCGAAGCGGTGCTGCTCGTCGATGACGGCGACGGCGAGGTCGTCGAGCGCGACGCCCTCCTGGATGAGCGCGTGCGTGCCCACGAGGATCTCCGCGCCCTCGAGGTCGTGCTTCACGGAGCCGGTCTGTAGCGACACGCGCACGCCAAGCTCGGCGCAGATCGGCTCGACCGTGAGGAAGTGCTGCTCGGCCAGCGTCTCGGTCGGCGCCATGAGCGCGCCCTGCCTCCCATGCTCGACCGCACGGAGGAGCGCGTAGAGCGCGACAACCGTCTTCCCGGAGCCGACGTCGCCCTGCAGCAGGCGCTGCATGGGCCGCTCGCCGCTGAGGTCGGAGTCGATCTGGGCGATGGCCTCCTCCTGCTCAGGCGTAAGCGTGAAGGGAAGCGCGGTGCGATAGCGGTCGAGGAGCTCCCCCGGCTCGCCGAGCGCCGTCGCTCGCGCCTCCTGGGCGAGCGCTTCGCGGCGGCGGACGAAGCCGAGCTGGAGCAGGAGGAGCTCCTCGAGGCCGAGGCGGGCGCGGGCAGCCTCGGCGTCTTCGATACTTTCGGGGCGATGCGCAGCGGCGATGGCATCGGCCCGCAGCGGCAGGCCTTCGCGGGCGCGAAGCTCGGCGGGCAGGGGGTCCGGCAGGCGGCGGGCGAGTGGCAGTGCGGCCTCGACCAGCGACCGGATGCGATAGGACGGCAGCGCCTCGGTCGCGGGATACTCGGGGACGAGGCCGAGCGTGTGCACGCCGACGCCCCCGAGCTCGTGCCGCGTCACCTTGAAACCGTTCAGGTCGCGTGTGCCGTGCAGGAGCAGCTCGGTCCCCGGCGCGAGCTTCGCCAGGTGCGCCTGGTTGAACCAGACGACCTTCTCCTCGACACCGGCCGCGTCGACGACGACGCCCTCCACGACCTTGAGGTTTCGCCTCCGCGTAGGCCGCACGCGGATGCGCGCCAGCTTGCAGCGAACGGTCGCCTCCTGGCCGACTGCGAGATCCGCGAAGCTCGCCGCCTCGTCCCAGTCGAGATAGGCCCGCGGGATGTGCTCGACCAGGTCGCGCACCGTCTCGATCCCGAGCGAGGCAAGGCGCTCCGCGATCCTGGGGCCGACGCCCGAGAGGGACTCGACCGAGCGCTCCGGCTCCACCCTCCGCGGCTTCGGCGCGCCTTGGTCCATGCCAGCGAAGCCGGCCAGCGCGGGGCGCGAACTCACGGAGAGGGCCAGGACACGAGGAGGATAGGCGCGGGTCCGGACGTCAGCGCTTTCCCGCGGGGAGCGTCACGCCGACTCCGCGAAACCTGATCTCGTCGGTGCGCGGGTAGTACACGACGTCGTTCGGCTCCCGCGTGCCGTATGCGATATACGCGAGCCCCTCGCCGCCCGCGGTGAAGGAGTGTGCGACGCGGGTACCGGCGGGACGCGACACGACGCTCCCCCGGCGCACTTCCCCGCTCTCGTCACCGAGCCTGGCCGTGCCCGAGCCCTCGAGGACGACGAAGAGCTCCTCCTCGGCCGAGTGGCAGTGGGGCGGATAGCCCTCTGCGCCGGCCGGGATCGCCATATGGCTCAGACCGGTCTCGACGGAGCCGACGACATCGCCCAGATTGAGATCGACCGCGCCGGTCTCCAACTCCCAGGGAAGCCCTTGCGACAGGTTCGCGATCCGGCTCGGTCGCGGGGAGATCTCGCCGACCTCCGGCTCGCCCACCGCAGCCTCGCGCTCCCAGGGGGTCGGCCCGCCGACGTCCACCCAGCTCGGGTGCATCCAGGCGACGCCGGCGCGCGGGAGGACGGTGTTCCCCTGGGTCTTCCGCTGCCCGTAGGCGAGCACGTCGAGCCCGTCCGCGCCGGCCCGCAGCGTGTGGGCTTCCCTCTCGGGCAGGTGAACGAGGACATCGCCTTCGCTGACCTCGTAGGGCTCGCCGTCCTGCCAGGAGATCCCGTCGCCGCCGAGGATGAAGAAGATCTCCTCCTCTGCTCCTTCGGAGTGAGCTGGAGTCGACCACTTGCCGGGATCGACCTGGATCCGCTTCAGCCCGACGTCGACGCTCCCGGCCGCGCGGCCGAGGTCGTACCAGTCGCCTGCGATGTGTCCGATCTCGCGGCGGTACGGCTCGACGTCGTCCCAGTGAGCGACGTGCTTCACAAAGGCGTCTAGCCCAGCGTGGCGGATGCGACCTGGCCGGACGACCGCCCTCGCTCGGCGGCGAGCAGATCCACGACATGCCGGAGAAGCTTCCATGCGGTCTCCGGGCTCGACTTGACGAGCTCCTCCAAGTCCCATGTCGCCATCGAGAGGCACGTGAATGGGGTGACGGCAGTGACGGTCGCGGTGCGCTCGCGCTTGCCGATCAGAGCGAGCTCACCGAAGTGATCGCCGGGATGCAGTCTGCCGAGCACGGCTCCCCCCACGCTCACCTCACCCTCTCCTTCGACAACGATGAAGAATCCGACCCCGCTCATCTTGCCCTCTCGTACCACCGTCGTCCCGGGCGAGAAGCTCTGCTCGCGTACGTTGCGCGCCACGCGCTTGAGCTCGCGCTGGTTGAGACAGCTGAGCAGCGGCACTTCTTTGAGTGCGTCGACCGCGGCCACGCACCGAGTCTACCGCGGCTGAGAGCGCGTCAGCGAGTCCCAGAACCAGAAGAGACCGAGGGTTCCCGGGCCACCGTGTGTGCCGATCACCGGTCCGAGCGTCGTGACGATGTCGAGCGACGAGTTGGGCCGCGTGGCCCTGATCCTGCGCGCAAGCTCGTCGCAATCCTCCCTGGCCTCGGCGTGGCCGACGCCGACGTGGAGGTTGGCGTCGTCTTGCCCCTCCGTCGAGTGACGGAAGATCTCCTCCAGCTCGCCGAGCGCCTTGGAGCGGCCGCGCACGCGCTTCAGGGGCGCGACCTCGCCGTCGTCGAAGGCGAGGATCGGCTTGACCGACAGGAGCTGGCCGGCGAGGCCCGCCGCCTTGCCGACCCTCCCGCCGCGCACCAGGAACTCCAGCGTGTCAACGGTGAACAGCAGCCCGCGCTCCTCGTGAAAGCGTTGGACGAGGGCGTCGATCTCGTCGTCGTCGGTGCCGCGGTCGAGGCGGCGTTGGATCGCGTCGGCGAGGATCACCGTCCCGCCCGAGGTGACCTTCGAATCGAGGACGCGCACCTTGTCGCCGAAATCTTTCGCGGCGAGCTCCGCGCTTCCGAACGTGCCCGAGAGTTTGGCGGAGAGGACGACGCACAGGATGCGTTCGTAGCCCGAGAGCTCCTCGAAGACCGCGGCGAAGTCGGCGGGCGAGGGCTGCGCGCTCTT
This sequence comes from Thermoleophilia bacterium, assembly GCA_025935275.1. Classification (GTDB taxonomy): domain Bacteria; phylum Actinomycetota; class Thermoleophilia; order Gaiellales; family Gaiellaceae; genus DATEOR01. The sequence continues at coordinate 1,002 of JAICVP010000154.1, read as the reverse complement.
TGGCTGGTCGCTCTCACGCAGCAGGCGGTAGAACTCCGCCGTCGAGATGTCGACGTACTCGCGCCGGGCTTTTCCGTCGCCGAAGCGCACGTACAGCGGCACGACGCGCCAGCTCGGCCGGCCGTGACCCTCCGGCAGGTCGGACGTCGAATCGAGGACGATCGCTGTCGACTCAGCCGATAGCCGCGCCACGCCCAGCCGCCTCACGGATCGCCCCGACGATCTCCTCCACTCCGCGGTCCTTCGTCAGACACGTCACGGCCCCCGCGTCGTAGAGGGCCTGGATCTCCTCGTGCTCGGCAGCCGCGGTCAGGACGACCACCGCGGTCTTCGGCAGGGCGGCGCGAAGCGCAGCCGTCGTCTCGACCCCGTCGAGCCCCGGCAACCGGTAGTCGACGAGCACCACGTCCGGCTGAAGGCCTGGGCAGACCTCGAGCGCGGACTCGCCGTCCGCCACCGCGGCGACCACGCGCACGTCGGGAGTCAGGCCGAGCATGAGCTCGAGCGCCTGACGAAATGTGTCGTTGTCCTCGACGAGGACGACCTCGATCGGCTCACCCTCCATGCCCGATCAGTATCGGGTCATTCGGCCGCGAAAAGAAGGGGGTAGTGCGGCTGGCCACCCTCGTGCACCTCGATCTCGAGCGCGGGATGCGCGGCCCGGATCGCGTCGATGAGTCCGTCGGAGCCGGCCGCGTCGGCGCCCAGAAGCACGGTGAGCACATCCGCGCCGTCGCCGACCAGGCGGACGACGACCTCCGCGGCCACGGGCGCTAGGGCGTCGCCCGAGACGACCGGCCGGCCGTCGACGAGGCCGAGGAACTCGCCCTCCGAGACGTCGACTCCGTCGATGGTCGCGTCGCGCGAAGCCCGGGCGACGGAGCCCGCGCGCACCGCAGCGGCGGCCTCCTCCATCTCGGCCACGTTCTCGTCCAGCGGGCGGGCGGCGTCGAAGGCCACGAGCGCGCCGAGGCCCGCCTGCATGCTGCGCGTCGCGACCAC
>JAICVP010000167.1 GCA_025935275.1 Thermoleophilia bacterium | reverse complement strand
GAGCGCCTGGCTGCTAGCAGGAAGACGTGGATTCCCGCCGCCGGGGCCTCGCAATTGACGCTGGCCGGGCAGACGAGCGGCTGAGCGCGCGGGATCCTGAACCTCAAGAGCAGTCTGGGGTAAGGGAGGCCATCGTGGAACTTCGTCGCTTTCGCTATTTCGTTGCCGTTGCCGAGGAGCTGCACTTTCGCCGGGCTGCGGAACGGCTGCATCTCGCACAGCCGGCTTTGAGCCAGCAGGTCAAGAAGCTCGAGTCGGAGCTCGGAGTCGATCTCTTTCACCGCACCCGTCGCGGGGTCGCCCTGACGACGGCCGGTGTCGTCTTCCTAGAGGAGGCTCGGCGTGTGCTCCGGCTGGCCGACGAGGCGGCCCGGGCCGCCCAGGAGGCAGCCTCCGGCGCGGTCGGCAGGCTAAGAGTGGGACTGCTCGCTGATGCGGTTCCTGCGACCGTTCCGCAAGCGATCGTCCGCTTCTCGACGCGCTTTCCCGGTGTCGAGCTGACCCCGGAGACCCTGTCAGCGCGGCGCGCCATCGAGGACGTCCGGGCCGGACGGCTCGACATTGCGATTGTGGCTCTGCCCGCACCGACGACCGGGCTCAAGACGACCTGCCTGGGCAAGGAAGGCACCGTCGCAGCCGTGGCCGACCGTCATCCGCTGAGCGGGCGCGCGTGCGTCCCCGTGGACCGTCTCGTCGACGAGCGCCTCGTCATGCTGCCGAGGGCCACGAATCCGGCATTCCACGACGGCATCATCGCCGCTTGTCGAGATGCCGGGTTCACGCCGTCAATTCTCGAAACGACGGAGCCGCAGATCGAGCACGCGCTTCTCAGTGTGGCCGGCGGAGGGGGTATCGCACTCCTGCCGGCTTCGGCCGCGGATCGCTATTCGACGCCGGGCGTGCGTTTCTTGCCGCTTGACCCGGAGGGGCCAGTCTGCGAGATGGCGATCGTCACCCGTCCTGAATCCGAAGACGAGGCGCTCATCGCCGCGTTCCTCTCGCTCGCGGGCGAGCCGGCCCGAACAGGGCTCGCCTCGGCGAGGCTCGCGGCCTGACGAACGTCTGACGACTCGGTCAATGCGGGCGGAGCAGGCCGTCGAATCGAGCAAAGACGATGTAGTTGTCCACGAAATGCCCTGTGGACGTGTCGAATTGCCCGTCGCATGTGATCAGACGTAGTGTCGGCTTCTCGGTGTGCCCGTAGACGAGCTTCGTCGGGAAGTCGTTCTTCGGGGTCGCAAGGTGAGAACGAACGACGTAACGCACCGTCCAGCCATTCTCGAGCGTCACCTTGACGACGTCGCCGCTCCTCAGAGCGCGCAGGCGATAGAAGACCCCGGGCCCGTCCATGGAGTCGACGTGGCCGACGATGACGGCGGGGCCACGCTCACCCGGCTCAGGACCGCCTCGGAACCAACCGGCCTCGCTGAAGCTGTCAGGCACCTGCAACGTGCGGTCGGCGTTCAGGCCGAGGGGGACGATCCGGGCCGAGACGCCCATCGCCGGAATGACGATTCGAATCGGATCGGGCATCTCCATCCGGATGGGCACTTTCGCCTTGTGCACCCGCTCGTGACCGCTCCCTCCCGCGGGTGAGAAGGCATCCGTGCGCTGGAGCTGCGAGGCGGTGTCGAGCTGCGGATCTCCGCCGTCGGCGCGGCCGGCGAGCGCAAGCATTCCGGCTGCCGCCAGGAGCCCGATGCCCACAAGCGCCAAAGTCGCCGCGATTCCGCGGCGACTTTGGCGCGTCAGACCTCGGAGGTGGTTCATGCTCCTACTGGCTGCTTTTCCGCCGAGCTGCGGCCAACCCTCCCGCGAAGCTCAGGAGCACCACTCCGCCGCCGGCAAGGCTCATCGGCAGCAGCATGTTCCCGCCGTCGGTCGTAGTCATCCCACCAAAGCCAGTGTTGACGCCACCTGCCGCCGAGCCGCTGTCGCCGCCTCCACCGCCGCAGTCCTCCTCATCGTCGTCACAGCCACCCGCGAGGGCCGAAGGGGCAAACGCGAGGACTAGGATGAGGATCGTGCCGGCGAGAACGAGCAAGCTCTTGAAGCCCTTCTTCTGCATTGATTCCCTCCTAGGACGAGTCGACATTGCGCCTGGAAGCTAAACGGCGGTTTACGCCTCGAGCGAAGGAAAAGCTGCTCACCTGAGCGGCGGAACTTTTCAGCGAAGCCGCGCGGCCGGCCATCCGCGGAGCGCCCGGCCGCAGTCGGCCCGGTCCGGGCACTTCGCAAAGATACGCAGGTGCGGCTCACCGTCCTGCCACCGAAAGTGGAGGAGAACCGAGGCTGCGTTATTGGCATACGTGAGCTCCTCGAGACCCCGGTCCGCGTTTACGCGGTGTACCAGAACGTAACGGCCGCTGGGAAGCCCGTCGAGGGGGAGATCCTGACCCTCGAGAAACGCCGAATAGTCATCTCCGTACCCGACCGAGATGCCCTCGTGCATCGTCAGCCTCTTGGACTGAGTCAGGCCGCAGCGTCCCGTGAAAACCGGCTTTGCCGGGGCGGCTCCCGACGAGTGCACCATGACCCGATAGCGGTCTCCGAGGCAGAAGCCAGTCTTTTGATCCTGCACGAGGGCAGGACCGGCTCCGGCCGGCAGCAGTTCGTACGTCTGCAGCGAGTAGCGGTCGAAAGCGAGGTAGTGCCAGTGGCGATGGTCTGACGAGACGACGTAGCGCATGCGACCGACTCCGCGATTAATCGCGGGAGGGGCGCCGATGCGCTCGACCACCTGGTCGACCGTCATCTCCGGCGTCGAGCGGTCGACCCGCGAGCCGTTCACGATGAGAGGGCCGGTCCCGAGGTTGCGAACCGCCGACCGAAACCCCAAGCGGAAGCTTGGACGCGTTCCTTCGAAGCTCATCTGGATCTGAAGGTGGCTCGGAGTTTCCTGATCGAGGTCCGGCAGGAGCTTCTGGGCAGTCGCCGGCCGGCTGGGCGCGGCCGCCGGAACGCGACTCGCGATCATGAGCGCCGCCCCGGCCAGAAGGGCTCCGGCGCCGAACAAGAGTGTCAGTCGGAGGAAGGCGGTCGATCTCATGTGGTGCCGAGTTCTCGCCAGATCGTCGCCTGGGGAAGCCCGATGTGCGGTTCGCCTCGCGAATCGACTGATCTCTAGTTGGAATCAGTAGGCCATCCGAATCGGCGGAGACTTCCTCCACATGGATTTCGCGCGCAGAGAGAATCCGCCGAAACGCTACGTCGTGGCGACGCTGATCTCCGTTGTCGCCTGGCTCTCGTTTGCGTCGTCCGGCCTCGCCCTGCCGAGCTCGGTCGCCACACCGATCCAGCGCGCGAAGGCGGCGCTTGCGAAGACAGAGGACCACCTCGCCCATCACCGCTACGCCAAAGCGCAGGGTTCTCTGTTTGTTCTCCGCCGCAACATCGCGAGGGCGAACAACGCGGCGAAGGGTCAGATAGGGCTTCCGCCCGCCGACCCGGAATCTGACGACCCGCCTGGGCCCCCGTCCGTGTTCGCGGCGCTGAAGCTCGACCATCGAGTGATGATGCACCTGGTTCCGCTCTACGACGCTCTTGGCCGGCTGGACGTGGTCTCGTCGCTGAACGCCACGCTGCAGCGGACAAACGGCCGGCGCGACGCGATGCTCGATGCAGTCATCGCGCTGCCGGCGGAAGGTGATCGAGGCGACTACGACGACGGGATGGCGGACATGCTCGGCATGTATCCGGCTGAGGGCGAGCTCATCTCGGGCGCGCTGACAACGGCTGAGCTCATCGATTCGGCCCGGACCGGCCTCACAGAGGCCCTCGAACGGGTGCAGGCGACAGGCGAAAAGGTGGATGCCGTCTGGGGTGGAGGCGAGTGAACCCTCATGCCGCTCTCGACTGGCAAGAAAGGAGATTCGATGTTCGCCGATAGAAAGAGCCGCTCCGTCCGGGCAGGAATGCCATGACCAGCGTCGCGACCACCACCGAGGTTCGCCCGTTCGGCGTCAAGGTGCCCGACGAGCAGCTCCACGATCTTCGCCGGCGGATCGCAACGACGCGCTGGCCGAGCAAGGAGCTCGTCGACGATCGGTCTCAGGGCGTGCAACTCGCAACGCTGCAGGCCCTCGCCCACTACTGGGCGACCGAGTACGACTTCGGCCGGGTCGAGGCGAGGCTGAATGGGCTCCCGCAGTTCGCGACCGAAATCGACGGAGTGGACATCCATTTCATCCACATTCAGTCGCAGCGCCAGGACGCGCTGCCGCTGATCATGACGCACGGCTGGCCCGGCTCGGTGATCGAGCTGCTGGAGACCATCGGACCGCTCACCGATCCGACGGCCCACGGCGGTGATGCGGGGGACGCCTTCCACCTGGTTCTCCCTTCCCTTCCCGGCTACGGCTTCTCGGCCGAGCCGGCCGAGCTCGGGTGGGATCTGAACAGGACCGCCCGAGCGTGGTCCGAGCTCATGGAGCGCCTCGGCTACACGCGCTATGTGGCGCAGGGCGGCGATGTGGGTGCTGGCGTTTCCGACGCCATGGGCCGCCTTGCGCCGGACGGGCTGATCGGCATCCACACGAACCTGCTCGTCCCGGCACTGAACGGCACTATGCCCACGGACACGGACGCGGAGCGCGCGGCGGCCGCGCAGATCGCCACGTTCCAGCAGTCCGGAAACGGCTACTTCGTCGAGATGGCCACCCGGCCGCAGACGATCGGCTACGCCCTGCTGGACTCACCGGTCGCCCTCGCGGCCTGGATGCTCGATCACGACACGGACTCCTATTACAAGATCACCGGCGCCTTCGTCGACGGCGAGCCGACCGGCAACCTGACGCGGGACCACATCCTCGACAACGTCACGCTGTACTGGTTGACCGCCACCGGCGCCTCCGCGGCCCGGTCGTACTGGGAGGCGTACGGG
>JAICVP010000334.1 GCA_025935275.1 Thermoleophilia bacterium | reverse complement strand
GAAGAGCATCGGCGCCTCGTCCTTCTCCCCCTCGCCGATCACGACGACGCCGTTCATCGTCACGGTGTCGAGCATCGCGCGCATCGCGTCCACCGCCGCCTGATCGGCGGCTTCCTTGTCCCCGCGCCCGACCCAGCGTGCGCAGCTGAGCGCAGCCGACTCGGTCACGCGCACGAGCTCGAGCGCGAGATTGCGGTCGGGTGCGACTCGGTTCCCGCCGGCCATGGCGGGGAATCTACATCCGCTCGGGGGCTTCGACCCCCATGAGGTCGAGCGTCCGGGCGATCACCGCCGCCGTCGCGCGGCACAGAGCGAGCCGGAAGGCCTCCTCCTCGCTCTCGAGCACGCGGTGGTCGTGGTAGAAGCGATGGAAATCGTCGGCGACGCGGATCGCGTAGGTGGGAAGCGCATGCGGGCCCCGGCGCTCGGTCGCCTCGGCCACGACCGTGGGGAACTCGGCGAGCCGCTTCACGAGCTCGCGCTCCGCGGGAGCGAGGGCGCCGAGCGGCTCCGGCGACGACGGCCGCCCCTCCGCGTTCCTGAGGATGCCGGCGATGCGCGCGTGCGCGTACTGCACGTAGTAGACGGGATTCTTCTCGGTCCGCTCGCGCGCGAGGTCGACGTCGATCTCCATCGCCTGGTCGTGGCTGCGCGAAAGGAGGTGCCAGCGGGCTGCATCCACGCCGATCTCGTCGAGCAGCTCGTCCAGGAAGACGACGTCTCCGCGGCGCTTCGAGACTTTCCGCGCCTCCCCGCCCTCGGTGAGGTGGACGAGCTGGTAGATCAGAACCTCGACGGCCTCGGGGTCGTGGCCGAGCGCACCGGCGATGGCCTTCAACCGCGCGATATAGCCGTGGTGGTCGGCGCCGAGCACGTAGATGAGCCGCTCGTGGCCACGGTCCCACTTGAGGCGCATGTGCGGGACGTCGACCGCGAAGTACGTGGGCCGTCCGTCGGCGCGGACGACGACACGATCCTTGTCGTCGCCCCAGCTCGTCGTCTTGAGCCAGCGGGCTCCGTCCTGCTCGTAGAGCTCGATCCTGGCGAGCGCGTCGTCGAGAACCTCCTCCATCTCGCTCTGGTGCACCCAGAGGTCCATGTGGACGCGGAAGCGCTCGAGGGTCTGCCGGATGCGCCGTTCCATCTCCTGGACGGGATCGCCGTCGAGCGCCGCCAGCTCGCCGACGTAGTCGCCCTGGTAGCCGTCGGGCGGAGGCTCCTCCCCCCTCCGCCGCGCGTCGACCGACTGGCGGAAGAGGTCGATCTGCGCTCCGGCGTCGTTGACGTAGAACTCGCGTTCGACCGTGTGGCCGGCGAACTCGAGCAGGCGGGCGATGGAGTCCCCGTACGCCGCGTTCCGCGCCGAGGCGACCGTGAGCGGGCCGGTGGGGTTCGCCGAGACGAACTCGACCTGCACCTTCTCGGTCTCGGCCGCCGAGCCGCCGCCGTACCCGGCGCCGGCGTCGAGGACCTCGGCGAGCGCCTCGCCGTACCAGGCGGGGTCGAGCTGGAGGTTGACGAAGCCGGGCGGCGCCACCGCGGCGTCCTTCACGCCGGGCAGGGCACTGGCGACCGCACGGAGCTCCTCGGCGATCTCCATCGGCGGCATGCGCCGGATGGGCGCTGCGCGCAGGGCCGCGTTCGTCGCGTAGTCGCCGTGCTCGGGGTTCGACGGGCGCTCGAGCTCGACGGGGACGCCGAGCCCGTCCGCGAGCCCGCGCTCGAGCCTTGCAATCGCCTTGGCCGTCATGCGGCTATATCGTAGAGCCGTGGACGAGGAGCCCCAGGAGCGCCAGCTCAACATCCACCTCGACCCTGAGAACCTGGCGGGCGTTTACGCGAACTTCGCGAACGTCAGCTTCTCCGATTACGAGTTCACACTCACCTTCGCCCGCATCGACCACGAGGTCGAAGACGGAGACGTGCCCGGCGTCGTCGTCAGCCGCGTCAACATGTCCGCTCGCTTCATGCGGGAGCTGATCGACGCGATGAACGACAGCTGGTCGAAGTGGTCGACGCGCGAGGGGATCAGGAACCTCCCGGAGCAGGGCTCGCCAGAGTCCTGAACGCGACCGCCATCCCGATGCGCCGCATCGGGG
>JAICVP010000022.1 GCA_025935275.1 Thermoleophilia bacterium | reverse complement strand
AGCACCAGCTCCACCGACCGATACGCCGGCCGTGGACCCGGTGCCACCGACCGATACGCCGGCCACGGACCCGGTGCCACCGACGGATCCGGTCCCACCGACGGATCCGGTGCCGCCGATCACCCCGCCCGGTTCACCACACAACCCCACGGGAGTCCAAGGGCCGTTGCCAGACGCGGCTCAGATCGAAGCCCCAATCCCCGTCAGCGACGCACTCGCGACGTTCCTGCGGGGTCCTCGCCCTTCACCAGCACCACCGGTGAACGACATTGCGGATCGTTCCTCTACGGTCGCGGCGTCGGAACAATCCAGAGGCGCTCCGGGCCATCCGAAGTTTCCTAACAATCCAACCGGACCCTCGGGGCTCGCGCCGGCGCCTGCAGGCGGCAGTGGCGGCCCGGGTGGCGGATTCTTCTTTTCAGGCTTCGCGGCGCTCGTCGCCGCGGTGTGCTTCGGTCTGGCTGGCCGAAGCTCCAGGCGGCTGATTCCATCAGTCGTTGCATGGCAGCCGGTCGCTTTCGTTTCTCTCCCTGAGCGACCGGGATAAACGCCCACCGCCGCGCTGCCCGTTCCCGGGGTAGACGTGCCGCGAACGACCTCCGGGGCTTTCCCCGCCTCGGAGGTATGCCAACTACTTGGAAGGAGGTTCCACGGTGGTCGAATGGGGTCCTCGGTTCGATGTTTCAGACACATCGCAGCAGATCCCTTTTGAGGACCTCACCCCGGGAGCCCTTCCAGGGTTGGGGCTCGCGTCGTTTCCTGGTTGCGGCACCAGGGTTGAACACGACGCGATTGGCCCAGCGCTTGCTGAGAGCCAGGTTGGCAAGCCGGTGGCAGCATCCGTGCCACCAGCCTCCCAATCGCTTCACGGCAAGCCGACTTAGGGCCCACGTTCAGGCGGGCGGGTAGGGAGAGACGGCGTCGACGACGCCGACCTGCCCGCCTTGAACGTAGCCGTCTAGGAGACTTGAGCGGACGAGCTTCCGTCGCTCAGGCCTCCTAATAACCGTACGTGTGCTCTCGGCGCCAGACGCCCCAGAGCGAGTACCCGCAGGCGACGAGCACGAAGAGGAAGACGAGCACCTCGCGGCTTCCCTCGGGGTAAGGCGCGAGAATCGCACGATGTTCACCACGGCAAGCCCGGGGAGGTGCTGCTGGCGCGCATCCTCCTAGACGGCGGGGTCGAAGGCACCGATGGTTGACCGGCTCGCCGCGAAGGCGGAGACTGGAGGCGATGCCGGCCCTGGACGAGATGGGCGCGGATCTCGAGGACGCGCTCGAGGCAATCAGTGTCCCCAGCTACGTGATCGATCCGTCGGGGGTCATTCGCTGGCTGAACCCCGCAGCGATGCAGCTCGTCGGCGACGTCCGCGGGCGGCAGTACACGTCTGTCGTCGCGCCCGAGGACAACCGCCGGGCGCGCGAGCTGTTCGCGCAAAAAATCATGGGCACGGCGGACGTCACCGATTCGGAGGGTGCCCTCTTGGACGAGGACGGGCAGCGGATGACCGTCGAGATCAGCTCTGTCCCTTTGAAGCGAGAAGGCCGCGTGATCGGCGTCTTCGGCCAGCTCTCGGAGGTACCCGGTGAACCGCCGCCTCCTTCCGATCCGCGCCTGACGCCTCGCCAGACCGAGGTGCTTCGACACCTGGCGCAGGGGCGCTCGACCGGCCAGATCGCGGAGGAGCTGCAGCTGAGCAAGGAGACGGTTCGAAACCACGTCCGCCAGCTGCTCCACGCCCTTGGCGTCAGCTCGCGCCTCGAGGCGGTGGCGGTCTCGCACGGACGAATGCGGCGCGAGCGCGCCGAGCGGGGCCGGCGCGGCTCTCCGCACTGACCGGCGGGCGAGAAATTGACCCATTTGCGCCGGTTCTGTCACTCGGCCCGGCCTGGACAATTCCTCCTGCGCGACCCACTACCCCCAGGGCCCCGGTCTGCGGCGACCGGGGCACGGGTCGGCTCGCTGCGCGCCCGGTCGCCGGACGGGGTCTCGAAACGATCGGGCGCGGAGCGAGGGCCGCGCGCGATATTAGGTCTTTGTAGGCCGATCTCAGGACGCTCTTAGTCCGCTCCTTCGCGGTGCAAGTCACGTTCGAACGCGACCTGTAACCCAGTGAAAGGAGAGCAACGTCGTCGGCGTCGAAAGCCGCTGAGTAGATGGTGGGGCTCGCCGCGAGGCCGCGGCGGGCTCCTGCGTCACTCGATGCGCGCGAAGCGCCCGTCCTCCACGGAGACCGAGGAGAGGCGGGCGTTTGGCTCGACGGGGCCGGTGCGGCGGTGCGTGGCGATGTCGACGCCGAGCGCGTGCGCATGGACCGCTCGGATGGGCCCGCCGTGGGAGACCACGAGGATCGAGCCGTCCGGATGCTCGGCGGCCAGTTGCTGAACGGCGGTCACGATTCGCACGCCCATGTCTTCGTAGGACTCGCCGTCGTCCCAGCCCGACCCTCCCTCCTGCCAGCGGAGGAAGGCGTCCGGGAACCGGTCTGCGCACTCGTCGCGCGTGAAGCCGCTCCAGGAGCCCACGTCGACCTCGCGGAGCTCCGGGCGCCTGACGACCTCCAGCCCGCGCGGAACAGCAACCGCCTCGGCGGTCTCCCAGGCCCGCCGTAGGTCGCTCGCGTAGATCGCGTCGAGCTCGACTCCCGCGAGCCTTGCCGCCAGTGCCTGCGCCTGCTCGCGGCCGCGGTCGGTCAGAGGCCGGTCGGCGTGGCCCTGCCAGCGCCGCTCGACGTTCCAGTCGCTCTCGCCGTGGCGGGCGAGATATACGGTGGTCATCGTCGGCGGATGACCGAGAGGTCGCCTGTCGAGACTGCCTTGCGCCGGTCCACGTCGGCCGGGTCGACCATCTGACCGTCGCGCTGGACGTAGCCGTCCTTGCCGCCGATCGCGAGGATCACGAGCTCCTCGTCGCCGGCATTCCAGAACTGGCGCGGAGTGGTCGACTCGACATAGCAGCATCCTCCCGGCCCGAGCTCGAACTCCTCGCCATCCACCACGAACCCGGCGGTTCCCCGGTGGACGAAGTAGAGCTCGTCCTGTTGCTCGTGGAAGTGGTTGAACCACTCCGTGCCGGGTGGCAGGACGAGCGCGTTCGCACCGAATGCGGTGACGCCGAGCTCACGGCGAATCTTGCGGAAGACGCCGTCGTCCATGTCGTCGATCGAAGCGTGCCGATGAGCCACGGCCGTTATCGTAGGCGCCCGTGCAGCTCGGCCTCGAAGAGCGCGTCTGCGTCATCACCGGTTCGACCGAAGGGATCGGCGAGGCGGCGGCGCGCATGCTGGCGGACGAAGGCGCGCGCGTCGTCACGTGCGGCCGGCGCGAGTCGGCGCCCGGAATCGGCGAGGCCCTGCACGTGGCACTCGACCTCACCGTGCCGTCGGCACCAGGCGAGCTCATCGAGGCGGCCGAGCAGGCGTTCGGACGGGTCGACTGCCTCGTGAACAACGTCGGCGTCGCCTATCAGACGAGCTTCGACGAGCTGACCGACGACGATTGGGCGTCGATGTGGGAGCTGAACGTCATGAGCTACGTCCGCGCGATCAAGGCTGTGCTGCCCGGGATGCGCGAGCGCGGTTCGGGGCGCATCGTCAACGTCAGCTCGACCGCAGGCAAGCGCCCGTCCACGGGGATGCCGAACTACTCCGTCACGAAGGCCGCGGTGCTCTCGCTTTCGCGCCTGGTCGCGGACGTCTATGCGAAGGACGGGATCCTCTGCAACGCGGTCGCACCCGGCCCGACCGCGTCCCCGGCCTGGCTCGCCGCCGGCGGCCTCGCCGACCAGAGCGCCGAGCGGAGCGGGAAGAGCCGGGAGGAGGTGCTCGAAGGGGTGGGGAAGGGCCGGCCGCTCGGGCGGCTCGCCGACCCCGAGGAGATCGCCGCAGTCATCGTCTTTCTGTGCTCGGACCGGGCCAGTTACGTGACCGGATCCGCCTGGAGTGCCGACGGCGGCACTGTCCCCATCATCATCTAGCTTTAGTCCTATGCCCGAGCTTGCCGGGAGGATTGCGGACGCGTTCGAAGCGCGGATCCGGGAGCAGGAGGAGACCTGTCTCTCGCCGCTCGCCGTGCGCTCGTACGAGACCCGCGGCCGCGCCGCCGTGGACGACGAATGCGGGCTGCGGACACCCTTCCAGCGCGACCGCGACCGCATTGTCCATTCGAAGTCGTTCCGCCGCCTGAAGCACAAGACGCAGGTCTTCATCGACCCGAAGGGCGACCACTACCGCACCCGCCTCACGCACACGCTGGAGACCGCGGGGATCTCGCGCACGGTGGCCCGGGCCTTGCGCCTCAACGAGGACCTCACCGAGGCGATCGCGCTCGGCCACGATCTCGGCCATCCGCCCTTCGGTCACACCGGGGAGGAGGTGCTCGACGAGGTCGTGTTCGAGCGGTACGGCCGTCGGTTCCGGCACAACGAGCAGTCGCTCCGCGTGGTCGACGTGCTCGAGAAGGAGGGCCGCGGGCTCAATCTCACGGAGGAGGTTCGCGACGGCATCCTCAGGCACACGGGGCCCGGAGACCCTGCGACGCTCGAGGGAAAGATCGTCCGCCTCGTCGACCGGGTCGCCTACATCAACCACGACATCGACGACGCTTTGCGCGCGGGCCTCCTCTCCCACGGCGACCTTCCGCAGGAGGAGCTCGAGCTTCTCGGGGAGAGCGGCGCGCGGCGCATCGACCGGCTCGTGCACGACATCGTCGAGACCTCGGCGGAGGAGGGCGACATCGTTCAGTCGGACGAGATCGGCCGCGCGATGCTCAACCTGCGCGCGTTCATGTTCGAGCGCGTCTATCTCGGCCCGGCGGCGCAGGAGCAGCGAGATACTGCGACGGCGACCGTGCGACGAATCTTCGCCCACCTCGTCGAGCACCCCGGGGACCTTCCCGAGGGACTTCCCGGTGACGTCTCCGAGCAGGTGACCGACTACATCGCCGGCATGACCGACCGCTTCGCGCTCGCATGGCACTGATCAAGAAGACCTCGATCGAGGAGGTCGTGGCCGCGGCCGACATGGTCGACGTCGTCCAGGGGCGCACGCAGCTGCGAAAGGCGGGCGCCCGTTGGGTAGGGCTCTGTCCGTTCCACTCCGAGAAGACGCCGAGCTTTGGGATCAATCCCGTTGAGAAGCTCTTCTACTGCCACGGCTGCCACAAGGGCGGGGACCTCATCACCTTCGTCCGCGAGACCGAGGGCCTCGACTTCGCGCAGGCCGTCGAGTGGCTCGCAGACCGGACGGGCACTCAGCTCGAGTACGAGGAGACCTCACCGGCGCAGGAGGCACGGCGCAAGCGGCGCGACCGGCTCGAGTCGCTGCTCGAGGACGCGGCCAGCTTCTACAGCCGCTATCTGTGGGACACGGCGGCGGGAGAATCGGCGCGCGGCTATCTCGCCGAGCGCGGCCTCACGGAGGAGGTCTCCCGAGACTTCCGGCTTGGGCTCTCTCCGGGCGGCGACCGGCTCGCGGTGAAGGCACGGGAGAAGGGCTACACCCAGGAAGAGCTCCTGGCCGCCGGCCTCGTGAACCGGCGCGGCAACGACTACTTTGCGGGCCGCCTCGTCTTCCCGCTCTCGAATGCGCGCGGGCGCGTCCTCGGCTTCGGCGCGCGGCGGCTCCACGAAGACGACCCGATCAAGGCGAAGTACGTCAACTCGCCGGAGGGCGAGCTCTTCCGCAAGAGCCGCATCGTCTACGGCCTGCACCGGGCGCGCGCGGCGATCGCCAAGCAGGACGAGGCGGTCGTGGTCGAGGGCTACACCGACGTCCTGGCACTGCAGCAGCGGGGGCGCAACACCGTCGTCGCCTCCATGGGAACCGCGCTCACCGAGGAGCAGCTGAAGGAGCTGGGCCACCTGACCAAGCGGCTGTTCCTCTGCTTTGACGCGGACGCGGCCGGCGAGGCGGCGACCCTGCGCGGGATGGACCTCGCGGCTGCTCGCGGCTTCCAGGTCCGCGTCGTCCCGCTCCCGGCGGGGGTCGACCCCGCCGACGCGGCTGATTCGTTCGACGAGCTGTTGACCGAAGCCGTGGGCTATCTCCGTCACCGGGCGGAAGCCGAGATCAAGCAGGGCGACTCTCGCCAGGAGCAGTTCCTGCGCGTGCAAGAGGCGCTCGCGGGCCTGCCGGACTCGCCGGACCGCGAGGAGGCGGTGCGGTATGCAGCCGACAAGCTCGGGCTCTCGCCGGACATGCAGGCCGGCCTGGCGCCTCGCGCGCAGCGAAAGACAGGCGTCGTCTCCGACCGCGTGCTCGAGGGCGGCGACCGGCTCGAGAAGCGGCTCCTCGCCGCCGTGGCAGCGGACCCCGAGCTCGTCGAGCACTATCTCGCTCCCCTCGACGAGCGGCACTTCGACGACCCGTTGCACCAGCGCCTGCGCGCCTACCTCTGCGGCGACGCAGAGCCCGACGACGAGCTCCTGCAGGCCAGAGCCGAGCTCGACGCCATCGCCGAGACCGAGCATCTCGACGCCGACGCGGCGAAGGAGCTTTTCCTGCGCCTCGAGGAGCGCATGGTGCGGCGTGAGCTCGCACGGCTCGAAGGAGAGGACCTGGCGCGAACGGTCGAGCTGCAGACCCTCCTGACGAAGATCCGCGAGGCTCAGCAGGAGGCCTCGGGCACCGCCCGCTAAAATTCCTCGGCCGTTCCCCGGTAGCTCAATTGGCAGAGCATCCGGCTGTTAACCGGAGGGTTGTTGGTTCGAGTCCAACCCGGGGAGCTAGAAAGGGCCTGCACCCGTTTACCCGAGTAGCAGTGCCCGATTTACCCGCGTAGCAGTGCCCGAGCGGTCGAGCGGCAAGCTCGGCTGTTTACCGCCGGGAGCGCGGGTTATGTGCCTGCCATGCGCCGTTTCCGAATCGTGCACGCGCTCGCAGGGAGGCTCTGGATCATTCCGTCGCTGGGTGTGGTGGCCGGGATCGTCCTCTCACTGCTCACCGTCGCGATCGACCGCCGGAACGAGAATGGGCTGCTCTCGCAGAGCATCGTCGGGAACGCGACCGACGCGCAGTCTGCCCTGACGACGATCGCGACCTCTGTCGTGACGCTGACGTCGATGGTGCTGACGGTGACGCTCGTCGCGGTGCAGCTCGCGATGGGGCAGTTCTCGCCGCGGATAGTGCGCGCCCTGCTCGACGACCGAGGCGATCAGATCGCGATCGCGATCTTCGCCGCGACCTTCACGTTCGCGATCTTCTCGCTGCGCGCGATCGACACCGGGCCGGGCGACATGGCGGTGCCAGGCGTGACCGTGCTGACCGCGTTCGCGCTGGCGGCGGCAAGTGCGTTCGCGCTCTTTTTCTTCGTCCACCACGCGGGCCAGCAGCTGCGCGTCGGCGCGCTCGTCGACCTCGTCGGCGACGAGCTGCGAAGCCAGCTCGACCACCGCTTCCCGGCGACGTCCGCTCGGCGTGAGGATGCGTCGGTGCTCTCGTCGCGCCGCGCCGGCAATGTGATCCACTGCGACCGCGACGGCCTCGTCGCCGAAGCACGCCGGGCCGGCTGCAGGCTCGAGCTGGTGCCGATGATGGGCGACTTCGTGACGCACGGAGCGCCGCTTCTGCGGGTGCACGGCGACGGCGCCAGACTCGACCGCGAGCGCGTACGGGGGCTGATCGCACTCGCCGACGAGCGCACGCACCGCGACGACCCCGCATACGGTGTCCGAAAGCTCGTCGACGTCGCGCAGCGCGCGCTCGGCACCTCGTCGAACGACGCGACCACGGCCGTCCAGGTCGTCAACCGCCTCCACGACTGCCTGCGCCAGATCGCCGATCGACCCGCCCCGAACGGCCACTTCCGCGACGAGGACGGGGAGCTGCGGCTCACCGAGCGCGTACTCGACTGGGACGGCTATGTGCGCCTTGCCTTCGACGAGATTCGTCTCGCCGCAGGCGCCTATCCCCAGGTGACGCGGCGGCTCGAAGCGGCGCTATCCGACCTGAAGACCGTGGCGCCGCTGGAACGGCAGCCGGCGCTCGACCGCCAGTTGCGCCTCATCGCGGACGCGGTGACACGCGGTCTCGACGACGACGAGGACCGCGATGCCGCCCTCGTCGCCGATCTGCAGGGCATCGGCTCGGGCGTCGACGTCGCAATCCGCTAGGTCGCCGGTCCACTGCTCGCGGCTCATCGTTTATGCGAGGGCGAGGCGGGTAAACGCTTGCATTCTCCCGGGCTTCCCGGGAGCAGGGGGTCGGCGGGCTGCCTTCGCGGGTGTCGCCTGCCCTGACGCCGACCGGGGATCGGCCCGGCGGCTTCCGCGGAGGGAGAGACATGCTCATTGCAGATGTAGGGGACAGCGTCCAGAGAGGGGCAGACGTTTTCGCCCTCTGGGTGCCGCGGTTCCTCGGATTCATCGCGGTTCTGATCATCGGCTACTTCATCGCGAAGATCGTGGCCAACCTGGTCTCGCGCTTCCTTCGCCGGACCGGTCTGGACGACCGCCTGCGAAGCGGGACTGCCGGCGACTGGATCGGCCGCGTGACGCGTAGCCCGTCGTCGCTCATCGGACGCATCACGTTCTGGTTGATCTTCATCGGGGCGATCTCGATTGCCGTAGACGTGCTCGGCATCCAGGCGCTCGACGACTTCGTCGGGACGGTCTGGGCCTACGTGCCGAACCTGATCGCGGCCTTCCTGATCTTCCTCGTCGCAGCGGCGATCGCCGCGGGCGTCGGGGCGATCGTGTCGCGCACGATGGGCGACACCACGACCGGCAAGGTGCTCTCCACGGTGGTGCCCACCCTGATCATGGCGGTCGCGGGATTCATGATCCTCGACCAGCTTCAGATCGCGGAGACAATCGTCACGATCACGTACGCCTCGCTGCTCGGCGCCATCGCGCTGGGTATGGCGCTCGCGTTCGGGCTGGGCGGCCGGGACGTGGCGGCCAGGATGCTCGAGGGCGCCTACGCGGCCGGCCAGCGGAATCGCGAGCAGATGAAGCAGGATCTGCAGCAGGGCCGGGATCGAGCCCGCGAGGAAGCTGAGCAGATGAAGTCCAACCTCCAGGACGATCAGGACATCGAGGGCGACTCGGCTCTCGCTGCCCGTTACCGGACCGAGGAGGAGACGGAGACCGTCGGGGAGCCGGTCGTCTTCGAGCCGGCGCCGGATCTCGAGACCGAGGTCCGACCGCCGTCCAGCGGAAACCAGCGCTAGCCGAACGGCTTGGTGTAGCGGGGGTCGCTTCGGCGGCCCCCGCCGCCCACGAGCATCAGCGTCCTAGCCTTCGGCGGGCATGACCTGGAAGAGCTCCACGCGGCGGCTCACGTTCTTGAGGGCGACCGCGCCGATGCTGCGGAAGTAGATCGAGTCGCCCCCCGTCCAGGAGTCCATGACATCCTGGGTGACGAGGATCTCGTGGGCGCGCGCGTAGTCGGCGGCACGCGCCGCGACGTTGACGACGGAGCCGAAGTAGTCGCCGTCGCGGCGCACCATCGGGCCCGAGTTGATTCCTGCACGGGCGGCGGGAAGGCCCTGTCTCTGGACGCGGCTAAGGACGCCGATGGCCGCGCGGATCGCCGAATCGGAATCGCCGAAGTGCATCATCACGCCGTCGCCGAGGACCTTCACGAGCCGGCCGCCGGTCTCGCTCGCCGCCGCCTCCACGGCCGCGATGAAGCGTGTCGCCTGGGCGGCAGCCTCGGCGTCGCCGGCTTCCTCGGCCAGCCGGGTGTAGCCGCTCAGGTCGATGAACGCGATCGCAGGCTCCGTTCCTCCGGCAACCCGGTGCTCGCCCAGCTCTGACTCCATCAGCTCGACGACCTGCTGAAAGGTGGACTCGTCGACGAAGCGGTCGAAGAGGAGCTCGACCGACCGCCGCCCGAGCTCGCGATAGCGGCGCCTGGTGGGCGCGGTGACCGTGAGCATCTCCGACGGCGTCGCCCCGGCGGCCGCGGCGGGCTCGAGGAGGCTCACGTCGATGAAGTCGCGCTGGGCGTCGATGATGTGGCGCAGGCTCTCGGCGGTGACGCGCACGACGCGGATGACGAGGTCGTCGTCCGCTCCCGCCGCTTTGGCTGCGGCGACGAGCTCGAAAAGCTCTGCGTGATCGGTGCGGACCTGCTGGTCGGGTGGGAGCGAGCAGGTGCCGAGGATGGTTCCGAGTCCCCGGGCGAGCTCGTCCGAGAGCCCGAGCCGCTCGACGAGCTCGGTCTGCGTCTCGGGGAGGAGTGGGATCGGGTTCGGCGCGAGCTCGTCGATGAAGTCGAACGAGATGCGCCCGTCCTGGATGGCCTCGCCGACGGCCTCGAACGGGACGCCCGAAGTGGCGAGCGCAAGCGTGAGGCGCACGCGCCGCACGTCGCTCGGACGATAGCCCCCGCCGTTCTGAGGACTGATGACGCCGACCCGGGTCAGCTCCTCGACTTTTTCCTCCGACGTCCCGCCGGCGACGGCGACCTCGGAGACGCTCAACTCAGGCACACGCCGAATCGTAGTCAAGGCTGGTGTCCCGGAGAACGCCCTTTCCTCCGGCAGATCGCCTAGGTGGCGGTCGTAGGGACTAGCCCCAGGGCTCTGAATAGGACTGGTAGAACGGGCAGGCGGCCTGTGCACCGACGGTCTCGGCGGGGTTGCCGACGTCCTGGGCGAAGTGAAGGTGGGCCGCGCCGTTGGCCGAGCCCGAAAGCCCGAGTTGCTGGCCGGCCTGGACGACCTGGCCGGGCACGACGTCGATTCGGGAGAGGTGGGCGTAATAGAACTGGACTCCGGGTGCGTTCAGGTGGACACGGAGACCGGCCATCCGCGGATCCGTGGACTCCAGGGCGCCGATTTGCGTCCCGATCACACCGTCTGTGACGGCATAGACGGGCGTCCCGACGGGAATCGAGATGTCGACGGCGTTGTCCGAGGCGAGGTTGTCGGGGGCGACGAAGGCGCTGTGCGTGGAGCCTGGAACGAAGGGGCAGCCGATGATCTCGCCCTGCTCAGCGAGCGGGTACGCATAGCCTGCTGCCGGGTCGACTGCCGAGGGGACGCCGACGAGGATCTCCGCACCGGCCGGAAGCCTCCCGGTCTTGGCGCCGAGATGGACGAGGAGGCCCTCCAGCGTGCGCTGCTGACCGTCCAAGGACTCCTGCAGCGAGATGACGTACCCGCCGTCCTTCAGGGGGATGACCTGGTTCGGCAGTCCCTGCGGCTTCTTGCCCTCGACCCGTAGGCCCGTGAGCGAAGCTTCGCCGAGCCCGTTGACCGGAACGATCAGCTGGTCGGCCTTCACTCGTCCACCGAGGAGCGAGAGGCCGGTGAAGACGATGTGGTCGCCCTCGACGGTGACCGACCGGGCGCGCACGAACCGGCCGCTGCGCGGGTAACTCAGCGCGCCCGCTCCCGACACCTGAACGGTCATCCCGTCCGCGGATCGGACCTGGACGGCAACCGGCAGCAGGTCGGCGCTCGCGCGGGCGGGGAGGAGGGCGAGCAACACGAGTGCGAGCCCGGCAAGGAGGCTGAACCGTTTCACGACTTCAAGAATAGGCAGGAAACGTAGGAAAATTGTCTTGATGTGACTATCGGGCTCTATTGAGGAGCGGTGCGCCTGCCACTGCGGCCACCGCGAATGCGGCCGCAAGGAGAACGATCGCGCCTCCAGGAGCGAGGTTTGCGTAGTACGAGATCGTCAAACCGGCCGCCACAGATAAGAGGCCGATTCCGATCGACAGTAGCATCGTCGAGCGGATACTCCTTCCGATGCGCCCTGCGGCGATCACCGGCAGCACCATCAGGGCCGCGATGAGGAGGATGCCCACGATCCGCATCGAGACGGCGACGGTCACGCCTGCCAGCGCGGCGAGAGCCACGTTCAGGAAGGCGATCGGAAGGCCGCTGACCCTTGCGCCGTCCTCGTCCAGTGCAACGGCGACGAGACCCCGATAGAGGAGCGCGATCACGCCGAGACCGACCGCGCCGAGCACCGCGACGAGCCAGAAGTCGGACCACGTGACGGTGAGAATGGAGCCGAAGAGAAACGAGAAGAGGTTCGCGTTCAGGGCGCCCGCGGCGGACACGAGTACGACTCCCGCGGCGATCCCCGTGTAGAAGATGAGCGCGAGAGCCTGGTCACCCGCGGCGCGGTGCCGGCTCCTGAGCCATTCAACGCCCACCGCCGCCAGCGTCGCGGCGACGAGCGCCGCTCCGACAGGCGACACCCCGAAGAGGTAGCCGGCCGCCACTCCCGCGAAGGCGGCGTGTCCGATCCCATCGCCGATCAGGCTCATCTGCCGCTGGACGAGAAAGAACCCGACCGCAGGGGCGAGCACGCCGACGACCGCGCCGGTCGCGAACGCGATCCGCATGAAGTCGGCGTCAAGGATGAACATGAGAAGGGTCGTGCCAGTGGGCCGGGAGCTCGGCGGGAGGGCCGTCGAACACGATCCCGCCGCGGACGAGGATCACGCGCTCGACAAACCGCTCGACGGCGCCGAACTCGTGCGAGACGTAAAGGATGGTCACGCCGAGCGCCTCGTGCAGCTCGCCGAGAAAGGCGCCGAAGGCCTCCTGGGCGTCCACATCGACTCCGGCGGTCGGCTCGTCGAGGACGAGAAGCTCGGGCTCGCCGGCGAGCGCCTTCGCGATGTAGGCCCGCTGCTGCTGCCCGCCGGACAGCCGTTGGATCGGCGTGCGTGACTCGTCGACCAGGCCGACCCGCGCGATCGAGGCCGCGACCGCCTCCCGGTCGCCGCTGCCGAAGGGCTTGAACAGGCCTCTGCGCGCGACGCGTCCGGCCGCGACGACCTCGGCCACGCTCGCCGGCGCGTCGATCCCGAGTCGTGCTCGCTGCGCGAGGTAGCCGATTCGATAGCGGTCGCGAACGCGGTCGGCCGCCTCGCCGAAGAGCCGCGCCTCACCGGTGACGGGCTCCTCGAGGCCGAGGGCCACGCGCAGGAGCGTCGTCTTCCCGCCGCCGTTCGGCCCGGCGATGGTCACGAACTCGCCGCGCCTGACCTGGAGGTCGACGCCGCTCAGGATCTCCGGCCCTCCGGGGTAGGCGAACGAGACGCCCTGAAGCTCGACCGCTAGTGACATCCCAGGCCCTCCTCCAGCGCCCGCAGGTTCGCTCGCATGCGGGTGAAGTAGTCCTCGCCGTTGGCGATCTCGGCCGGGGTGAGCCCCTCGATCGGGTCGAGCACTGCAGTCTCGGCGCCGGTCTCCCGCGCGACGGTTTCCGCGATCCGCGGGGAGACGAGCGTCTCGTAGTAGATCGTCGTCACTCCGCGCTCATCGACGAGGTCGACGACGCGGGCCAGGTCCGCCGGCTGCGGCTCGGCCTCCGGGCTGAGGCCGGTGATCGGGATCTGCTCGAGGCCGTAGCCCTGGGCGAGATACGCGAACGCCTCGTGGCTCGTGACGATCTCGTGCCGCTCGCAGGTCGCCAGGCCTTCGTGGTAGTCGGCATCCAGCTCCTGGAGCCGCGCGACGAGCCTCGAGGCTGCCTGCTCGGCGTCGAGCGCCTCGCCGATCCGCTCGACGATCTTCGCGTAGCGCACGGGGTCGAGCCAGACATGTGGATCCCCGTTCGGGAGCAGGTCGAGCCCGGCGGTGTCGAGGAGGTGGAGGACGTTGTCGCCCTCGCCGGCGGCGTCCTCGAGCTGCGGCTGGAACCCCTGACCGAGGAGCAGGACAAGCCTCGCGTCCCGTACCGATGCAGCGTCGATGGGGGAGAGCTCGAGATCGTGGGGCTCGGCACCGGGCGGCGTGAGGTTCTCGACCGGAACGCCCGGCGCGACCTCCTCCGCCGCGAATGCGAGCGGATAGAAGCCAGCGACCACGGCGTCTGGCCCGGCGCTCACGGAGGCACCGCACGCGGTCAGCAGGAAAACGACCACCCCACTGAGAATGATTCTCAATCTCATTTCTGCGGTATCGTACTCCGACATGAACGCGGCGCAAAGCACTTCGGAAGAGCGCCTCGCACGCGCCGGGCTCCGGGCCACGCGCCAGCGTCTGCTCGTGCTCGAGACGCTCGCCGCCGAACCGCACGACGCCACGGCCCAGGAGATCTACGCGCGCCTGCGCCAGAGCGGCGAGCCCGTGGGCCTCGCCACCGTGTATCGCACGCTGTCCCTGCTCGGCGAGCACGGCGTCGTGGACGAGTTCGCGCACCGGCCTGGCGAGACGTGCTACCGCCTCTGCGGCGAGGGGCACCACCACCATCTCGTCTGCTCCCGCTGCCACGGCGTTGCGGAGGTCGAGGGCTGCGAGGTCGACGAATGGCTCGGGAAGGCCGCCCGCGAGCACGGGTTCGCGCCGATGGCGCACACCCTCGAGGTCACGGGGCTCTGCGCCGAGTGCCAGGCGGCCTGACCGAATCAAGCTGGTGAAGTACCGCGGTCAACCCCGAACGGGGGAGGAAGTCAACTCCCTCGGAGGGGGGACGGCCGCGGGCTGCTGAGGCAAAGTGTCGGAGGCGAAAGAAAATACCCGGGTCGGGCCCCGATGCGGCGGGGGCAGCCCGGAAAGGTTTCCACCGAAACGGGGCTGGCGGCGGCCCCGTTTCACTTGGTCCGGCGCGCTAGTCGCCGACGACCTGGACGATCCAGCGGCGCTCGCGGGAGCGGTCGAGCTCCATGAAGAGGACGCGCTGCCAGGTGCCGAGGCACAGCTCGCCGTCGCGGACGGGAATGGACTCACCGGCCGGCCCCAAGAGCATCGCCATGCAGTGCGAGTGGCCGTTCGCGAACTCGACGTCCTCGGGGCAGATGTTCTCGGT
>JAICVP010000029.1 GCA_025935275.1 Thermoleophilia bacterium | reverse complement strand
TGGAGCAGTTTCAGTTCAACGCGGGCGTCAAGGCTGCGCTCGCGTGGCGCGGGATCCCCGTGCAGGGGGACGTGCGCGCGCCGCTCCTCCCGCTCACCGACGAGGAGCGCAGCGCCCTCGAAGCCCGCCTCGAAGAGCTGGCCGGCTAGCTGCGCGGATCGAGGTCGTCGGCCTCGTCCGCCGCCTCGCCGAACTTCTCGACGACGACGTAGCGCTCGTTCCGCTCGACGACGCGCTCGACGCTCTCGTCCTCGTGGCCGGGGATGACGAAGAACCGCGTCGACTCGCGCCGCACCCCCTCGTATTCGTCGATCGAGATCGAGACCGGTTGTTTGCACTCTTCGCGGCTGCACTCGCACAGGAACTCGGAGCGGCCCTCCACGTGGAAGGTCTGATTCAACTCCGCGATCCGCTCGTTTACTTCGCGGAAGAGGGATTCGTTTCGGCCTTGGCGTTCTGCGCGTGTGGGCATGGATTCAGGGGGTTTGAGAAAACTCAGGCTAACACGCTTGAGAAGCGTCTCTTGGAGGCATAACACCCTCGTGGACGCGGATCGCTCCTTCGAGCGCATCTATCGTCGGCACCGGCGCGAGGTATACGGGTCGGTGCTTCGCGACGTGCGGGACCCGGACGAGGCCGAGGATGTCACCCAGGCCGCGTTCCTGAACGCCTTTCGCGCCATGCGCCGCGGGGACACACCGGAGAAGCCGCGGGCCTGGCTGCTCACCATCGCCCGTAACGTCGTGCGTCGGCGCGCACACCTCCGGGCCGAGCGGCCCCAGGAGGTCGAGCTCGACTCCGAGCTCCTGCTCACGCTGGACGAGGACGGCTCGGCGTCGGCCGACATCCATGCCGCCCTCTTGCGCCTGACCGATGCGCAGCGCGAGGCGATTCTCCTGCGCGAGATCCAGGGGCGTTCGTACGGCGAGATCGCGTTCGAGCTCGGCCTCTCGCTCTCGGCAGTCGAGGCCCTGATCTTCCGGGCCCGCCGTGCGCTGGCCGAGGAGCTCGAGCTCGTCGAGCGCGTTCCCGTCGTCCGCGAGCGCAGGCGCCACGGCTTCCTCGGGCTGCCGGCACTCGTCAAGGCCGGTTCGTTCGGATTCTCCTTCGGCCGCGTGGGGTTCGCGTGCCTCGTCGGCTGCGCGGTGCTCGGGACGATGCCGGTACGCGATGGTGCCGCCTCCGACGAGCCCGCCACGGCGAAGGCGCGAACGGCGCACGCCGTCGTCTCCTACAGGACGGCCTCACCGGAGGAGCATGCGAAGCCCGCCCAGTCGAAGGCGGCGAAGAAGGATCGAAAGCACAAGGACTCGGCCCACGGCCACGCGGCGCAGGAGAAGCCGCCGAGCGGCAAGACGGACTCCGGAGGCTCGGGGGTCGGCTCCCTCCTGCCCGTTCAGCTCCCCGCGCTTCCCCCGGTCGAGCTGCCTCCCGTCGAGGTGCCGGTGCCGCCGCCGTCGGTCGAGCTACCGCCTCCCCCTCCGCTGCCGGAGGTGGATGATCCGACGGACCTTCCGCCGCTCACATCCTGAAGACGCCGAACTTCGTCTCGGGGATCGGAGCGTTCAGGCTCGCCGCGATCCCGAGCGCGAGCACGCGACGCGTGTCGGCCGGGTCGATGATGCCGTCGTCCCAGAGGCGCGCCGTCGAGTAGTACGGGTTGCCCTCGGCCTCGTACTTGGCCCGGATCTCGTCTGGATCTGCGCGGCCGACGGTGGAGAGAACCGACGCCGCCTGCTCGCCGCCCATCACGCTGATGCGCGCGTTCGGCCACATCCAGAGCTGGCGCGGCTCGTACGCACGTCCGCACATGCCGTAGTTCCCGGCGCCGAATGAGCCGCCGATGATGACGGTGAACTTCGGCACCTGCGCGCAGGCGACGGCCGTGACGAGCTTCGCGCCGTCCTTCGCGATTCCGCCGGCCTCGTAGTCCTTGCCCACCATGAAGCCGGTGATGTTCTGGAGGAAGACCAGGGGAACGCGGCGCTGGCACGCGAGCTCGACGAAGTGTGCTCCCTTGAGGGCGCTCTCCGAGAAGAGGACGCCGTTGTTCGCGAGGATTCCGACCGGGTAGCCCTCGATGCGGCCGAAACCGCAAACGAGCGTGTCGCCGTACAGCGCCTTGAACTCGTGGAAGTCGCTCCCGTCGACGATGCGGGCGATGACCTCCCGGACGTCATAGCCCTTCGCGTAATCGGCGGGGACGATCCCGTACAGGTCGGCCGGGTCGTTGAGCGGTTCGGCCGGAGACTCCCGCTCCCACGGCGGCGTGGGCGGCCGCAGGCTCAGGTTGGCGACGATCTCGCGGACGAGGGCGAGCGCGTGCTCGTCCGAGACGGCGTAGTGGTCGGCGACCCCGGAGGTGCGCGCGTGGACGTCGGCGCCGCCCAGCTCCTCGGCGGTCACCTCCTCGCCGGTGGCCGCCTTCACGAGGGGCGGCCCACCGAGGAAGATCGTGCCCGTGCCCTTGACGATGATCGTCTCGTCGCTCATCGCGGGCACGTAGGCGCCGCCCGCGGTGCAGGAGCCCATCACGGCTGCGATCTGCGGAATCCCGCGGGCGGACATCACCGCCTGGTTGAAGAAGATGCGCCCGAAGTGGTCGCGGTCGGGGAAGACCTCGTCCTGCATCGGCAGGAAGGCTCCGCCGGAGTCGACGAGGTAGATGCAGGGGAGCCCGTTCTGGCGGGCGACCTCCTGCGCTCGAAGGTGCTTCTTGACGGTGAGCGGATAGTACGTGCCGCCCTTCACGGTCGCGTCGTTTGCGACGATCACGCATTGCCTGCCCTCGACCACGCCGATGCCCGTGACGATTCCCGCTGCGGGCGCGTCGTCGTCGTAGAGGCCGTTGGCGGCGAGGGCGTTCAGCTCGAGAAACGCGGACTCAGGATCGAGGAGCCGGTCGACCCGCTCACGCGCAAGCAGCTTGCCCCGGGAGCGGTGCTTCTCGACCGCCTCGTCGCCTCCGCCTCGCGCGGCCGCGGCCGTCCGCTCCCGAAGCTCCGAGACGAGTGCAGCCATGCGCTCCCGGTTGGCGCCGAACTCGGCGGCGGCCGGGTCGGCTCGCGTCTCGAGGATCGCCACTAGGCGTCTGCGGAGGGCAGTTTGGCGAGGATGTCCTTGATCCGGCGTAGCACGTCGGCCTCCTCGTGCCCGAAATCGTCGAGGTAGGAGTGCAGCGCGGAACGAACCAGGGTCAGCTCCTCTTCGGTCAGCTCGATGGTGTGCATGGGCCTAGCCTACGGCGGCTCGCGGGTTAACGAGACCTTTACGGATTCCGCATATCCGGCTCACGGCCGCGGTGTTTGCTCCCCGTCACATCGCCCCCTGGGCCCGACGTCGCCCGACTGCTCAGGACCGCGGAGCCCGCCCGCCAGGCGGGCTTCGCCGCATCAGGACGACGAAGCGAGTTCCTGCAGCCTCTCGAGGGGAAGCTCGTGGGCCGTCGCGCCGTTCGCGCCCATGAGGGTCTCGGCGGCGCAGAGCGCGTTCACGATCGCCTCCTCGGTCGCTTCCACCACGGCGTCGAAGAGCGCGGTGATGTAGTTGTTCGCCAGCATCCGCACCGGAATCGTGAGCGGTGCATCCGCGTCGACGTCGGCGGAAGGCAGGCCCCGGTTCCCGGACGCGAAGGCGAGGAAGAGGTCGCCGCTCGAATGCTCGCCGACCCCGCCGACGCGAGCGATGCCGAGGCCAGCGCGCTGGGCGAGGCGCTCGCACTGCACGGGGAGGAGGGCGGCGTCGGTAGCGACGATGGCGATGATGGAGCCTGCGCCCGGCGGTACGCGTCCGTAGGGATCGGGGATCTCCGTCACGGGAATCGCTTCGCCGACCGGGATGCCGTTCACGCGGAGACGCTCCCGCCGTCCGTGATTCGCCTGGACGAGGACGCCGACCACGGCGCCGCCGGCCCCTTCGACGACTCGGGACGACGTGCCGATTCCGCCCTTGAACCCGTGGCAGATCATCCCCGTCCCGCCGCCGACGTTGCCTTCCCCAACCGGGCCGTCCGCGGCCGACGCAAGCGCGGACTCGACGTGCTCCGGCCGCACGTGCATGCCGTTGATGTCGTTCAGGAGCCCGTCCCAGGTCTCGCCGACGACCGGCAGGCTCCAGAACTCGCGCTCGTCCGTCCGGGAGCCGATTTCGGCGGAGATGAGGGCGTCGCGAACAACGCCGACCGAGTGCGTGTTGGTCAGCGCGATCGGCGAACAGAGCATCCCCGACTCGCGGATCCACTCCAGGCCGGTCAGCTCCCCGTTCCCGTTCAGGCGGTGGGCACCCGCGAAGACGGGCTCGTACCACGGGCTCGCCTCGTGCGGCTGGACGACCGTCACCCCCGTGCGGACGTCGGTGCCCTCGATCAGCGTCGTATGGCCGACGCGGACTCCTGGGACGTCCGTGATCGCGTTCTGCTCGCCGGTCGGGAGCGTGCCGACGGCGATACCGAGATCGCGGGCGCGTGACCGGGCCACGCGGGAAGGCTATGCCACTGCGGGGCTGACGGTGTCCACCGCGCGGCGGAGCGAAGCCACGTAGCGCTCCAGCCCCGAGGCCCCTTCCGTCTCGGCGACCTCGACGGCGCGGCTGCCCACCACGATTCCGTCGGCGAGCTCCGCGGCGGCGGCCGCCTGCTCAGGTGTCGAGATGCCGAAGCCGGCCAGAAGCGGTGCCTCGGTGACCGCGCGCGCCCGCTCGACGAGCCCGGCGAGTTGCGAGGAGACGTTCTCCCGCGCGCCGGTCGTCCCCGTCAGCGAGACGAGGTAGAGCCATCCGTCCGTTCGCTCCGCGGCGAGGCGGATCCGCTCCTCCGGCGTCGTCGGTGCGACGAGCTGCACACGAGGGAGCTCGGGCGCAGCCTCGAGCGGTAGGTCGGCCACGATGAAGCTCGTCGCCCCCGCGGAGACGGCGGCTTCGCGGAAGCGGTCATACCCATAGGCCTCGAGGATGGAGGCGTAGGTCATGGGGATGAGCGGCACGTCAACCCGCGCCCTCGTCTCTGCCAGGCACTCGAGGCAGGCTTCGGTACGCATGCCCTCTGCCAGAGCGCGCTCGCCCGCGAGCCGGATCACGGGTCCATCTGCGAGCGGGTCGGAGAAGGGGAAGCCGATCTCCAGAAGGTCGGCGCCTGCCGCCACCGCCGCGGCGGCGAGCTCGGGCGTGTCGCGCCCGGCCATCAGGTAGATCGAGACGCGCTTCATCGCGAGAGGACGGTCGCGAGGTCCTTGTCGCCGCGGCCCGACAGGCCGACGAGGACGAGCTCCGCGTCGAGCTCGAGCGCGCGTGCGAGGGCGTGGGCCGGCTCGAGCGCCGGGATGATCCCCTCGCGCTCGGCGAGCAGATGGAACGCGGCCAGGGCCTCGTCGTCGGTCGCAGGCACGTATTCGGCACGGCCGGAGTCCCTGAGGAAGGCGTGCTCGGGGCCGACGCCCGGGTAGTCAAGGCCCGCGGAGATGGAATGCGCGTCGGCGATCTGGCCGTCGTCGTCGGCGAGCAGGGAGGAGCGGGCGCCGTGCAGGACGCCCGCGCGGCCCGTTCCGAGGCTGGCCGCACCGGCTGCCTCGACGCCTACGAGGCGCACGTCGGCGTCGTCGACGAATCCCCCGAACAGCCCGATGGCGTTGGAGCCGCCGCCGACGCACGCGACGACGGCGTCCGGGAGCCGGCCCTCCGCTGTGAGGATCTGTTCGCGGGCCTCGCGCCCGATCACGGCCTGGAGCTCGCCGACCAGCTCCGGATAGGGATGCGGCCCGACGCATGAGCCGATCATGTAGTGGGTGGTCTCGACGTTCGTGATCCAGTCGCGGATCGCCTCGCTCGTCGCCTCCTTGAGCGTCCGCGTCCCGAACTCGACCGCGCTCACCTCGGCCCCGAGCAGACGCATCCGCTCGACGTTGGGTGCCTGCCTGGCCATGTCCTCGGAGCCCATGTAGACGACGCAGTCGAGCCCGAAGCGTGCGCAGACCGTCGCCGCGGCGACGCCGTGCTGGCCGGCACCGGTCTCCGCGACGATGCGCTGCTTGCCGAGGCGGCGGGCAATCAGCGCCTGCCCGAGCGCGTTGTTGATCTTGTGCGCGCCGGTGTGGCAGAGGTCCTCGCGCTTCAGGTACACGGACTTCCCCTCGGCCAGTCTTTCGCTGCGGTAGAGCGGAGTGGGGCGGCCGACGTAGTCGCGCTGGAGCCCTGCAAGCTCGAGGGCGAAGCCGGGGTCGTCCTTGATCTCGCGCCAGCCGCGCTCGAGCTCGTCGAGCGCCGGAACGAGGGTCTCGGGGACG
Organism: Thermoleophilia bacterium; assembly: GCA_025935275.1. Lineage (GTDB taxonomy): Bacteria > Actinomycetota > Thermoleophilia > Gaiellales > Gaiellaceae > DATEOR01. Next base: position 7,135 of record JAICVP010000029.1, on the reverse strand, counting down.
TAGCGGCCTCCGTACGGGCCGAAGTAGCCGGTGTCGAGCGAGGTCACCGGGCCGCCTCCACGAACGCGCGCACGCGGTCGTGATCCTTGATCCCCGGCGAGGCCTCGAGGCTGCGGCTCGCGTCCACGCACCAGGGGTCGACCGCCGCGATCGCGGCGCGCACGTTCTCCGGTCCCAGGCCGCCCGCGAGGAGGACGCGGCCCTCCGTGCGCGCAGCCCGCTCCCAGTGCCCGTCGTCTTCCTGGAGCCAGGGCAAATCCTTCACCTGCGCGACGACTTCGGCTCCACGGAGGAGCACGCCGTCGCGCGCCCGGTGGCCGTTCTCCTGCGCATACAGCTGGGCGAGGTCGGTGCCGGCGTCCTCGGTCTCGCCGACGAAGACGCCGACGGAGAGCATCGTGTCCGGAACGGGCAGGGGTGCCGCAGCGCGACGGGGGCTCTCCGCGAGGACGAAGCCCGCGAGGTCGGCGCCGGCCTCGGCAGCCACCGCGACATCTTCGTCCCGGGTCAGGCCGCAGACCTTCACGTACGGGCGGCGCAGCAAGTCGCCGAGCTTTGCCGCCGGGTCGTCCGCCCGCATCAGGGCGGACCCGACGAGGACTGCGTCGGCGCCGGCGAGCTCGGCGGCGGCTCCGTGCGCCCGGTTGAGGATTCCGCTCTCGGCCACGACGACGCGGTCCTGCGGCGCGGAGGCGACGAGCTCGAGCTGTCCGCGGCGGTCGATCTCGAAGGTGCCGAGGTCGCGGGCGTTGAGACCGATCACGGGCGCGCCGAGCGTTGTGGCCCGCGCAAGCTCGTCGGCATCGTGCGCCTCGACGAGCGTGTCGAGGCCAAGCTCTCCGGCGACCTGCAGCAGCTCGTGCATGCTGCCGTCGTCCAGATCCCGAAGGAGGAGGAGCGCAGCGTCCGCGCCGCTCGCCTTCGCCGTCTCGAGGTGCTCCCTTGTCGAGAAGAACCCCTTCGCGAGGAGCGGGAGGGACGCGGCCGCCCGCGCTGCGCGGAGGTCGTCCCAGGTGCCGGCGAAGCGCTCGTCCACGAGCACGGAGACCGCAGAGGCCCCGGCGCCCTCGAACGCGGCCGCAAGCTCGGCGGGATCGGCGTCGGGCCTGAGGTCGCCCGCCGACGGCGACCGGCGCTTCACCTCGGCAATGGTTCCGAGGCCGGGTCGCGCGAGAGCGTCTCGGAAGCGGCCCATCAGGCGACTGCCTCCTTCTCCTGCGAAAACGCGACGAGCTGGTCGAGCCGCTCCGCGGCCCCGCCGGAATCGAGCGCCTTCTGGGCGATCTCGTATCCCTCTGCGAGATCCTCGGCATGGCCGCCGGCTGCGATCGCTCCGCCGGCGTTGAGGAGGACGGCTTCGCGCTTGGCGCCTTTCGCCCCGGCGAAGATCTCGCGAATGGCGACGGCGTTCTCCTCCGGAGAGCCGCCCGCGAGCTCGCCGGGCTTGCAGCGCGGGACGCCGAACTCGAGCGGGTCGATCTCGCGACGCCTCACCTTGCCGTCTGCGACCTCGCAGACGAGGTTCGGGCCGATCGGGGAGAGCTCGTCGACGCCGCCGGCGCCGTGCACGACGAACGCTCGGCGGGAGCCGAGCTGCGCCAGGACCTCCGCGATCGTGGGCACGAGCTCGGGGGCGTAGACGCCGACGACCTGGGCCCGCGCGCCGGCCGGGTTCGTCAACGGCCCGAGGACGTTGAAGACGGTTCGGGCCGCGAGCTCGCGGCGAACCGGTGCGGCGTGGCGCATCGCGGGATGATGTGACGGCGCGAAGAGGAAGCCGAAGCCGAGCTCGTCGATCGAGCGCTCGATCCTTTCGGCCGGCTGCTCGAGGTCGAAGCCGAGCGCCTCGAGGACGTCGGCCGAGCCCGAGGACGAGGAGACCGCGCGGTTCCCGTGCTTCGCGACACCGGCTCCGGCCGCGGCCGCGACGAGTGCGGCTGCGGTCGAGATGTTGAACGTGCCGGCCCCGTCGCCGCCCGTCCCGGCGGTGTCGACGAGGTCGTCGCGCTTCGGGCTCACCGAGAGCACGTGTGCCCGCATCGCCTCGGCGCAACCCGCGATCTCGTCAGCAGTCTCGCCCTTCAGCCGCAGCGCGACCAGAAAGCCGCCGATCTGGGCCGGGGTCGCCGAGCCGCTCATGATCTCGCCCATCACCGCGCGCGCCTCGTGCCGGCTCAGGTCGTGGCCGTCGAGCAGCCGCGCGAGACCCTCCTGAATCGTCAACGTCGTCCCTCCAAAAAGTTCTTGGCGAGCGCCGGCCCGTCGGGCGTGAGTACGGACTCCGGGTGAAACTGGATGCCGATCACGGGAAACTCCCGGTGCCGGACGGCCATGACCTCGCCATCCTCCGTCGTGGCGCAGACCTCCAGCGACTCCGGGACTTCCGTCGCCGCCAAGGAGTGGTAGCGGCCGCTCTCGAGCGGATCGGGAAGGCCCTCGAAGAGGCCGCGCCCGTCGTGCGCGACCGGGCTCGCCTTTCCGTGCATCAGACGCTTAGCCTGGCCGACCTCGCCGCCGTAGGCCTCGACGATCGCCTGGTGCCCGAGGCAGACGCCGAGCGTCGGCACCCGCTCGCCGAGCCGGCGGACGATCTCCAGGCTCGCGCCCGCGTCGGCCGGGCGCCCCGGGCCGGGGGAGATGACGAGATGGCTCGGTTGGAGCCGCTCCGCCTCGTCCGCATCGATCTTGTCGTTTCGCACGACCGTGACCTCGGCGCCGAGCTCCTGGAAGAGGTGCGCGAGGTTGTAGGTGAAGCTGTCGTAGTTGTCGACGAGGAGGATCACGCGGCCTCGGCCTCCTCGAGCGCCGCCTCGAGCGCTGCGAGCTTGCGCAGGCATTCCTCGTGCTCGGCGGCCGGATCCGAGTCCGCGACGATGCCGGCTCCGGCCTGCAGGCGTGCGAGGCCGCCTTCGAGGATGACCGTGCGGATGGCGATGCAGGTGTCGAAGGAGCCGCCGGGCAGCGCGTAGCCCACCGCGCCCGCGTACGGGCCGCGGCGATAGCCCTCGAGCTCGGAGATGATCTGCATCGCACGCACCTTGGGCGCCCCCGAAACCGTGCCCGCAGGGAAGCAGGCGCGCAAGAGGTCGAACGGGCCCGTGCCGGGCAGGAGCTCACCCGCAACCTCGGAGACGAGGTGCGTGACGTGGGAGTAGCGCTCGGGCTCGAGGAACTTGCCGACGCGCACGCTGCCCGGCTTGCACACGCGCGAGAGGTCGTTGCGGCCGAGGTCGACGAGCATGATGTGCTCCGACCGGTCCTTCTCGGAGGCGAGCAGCTCTTCCGCGTCGCCCTCGCCGGGGTGCGTCGTGCCCGCGATCGGGTTGAGGCTCGCGCGTGTTCCCTCCAGCTTCACGAGCGTCTCCGGGGACGAGCCGACGAGCTCGATGCCGTCGAGGTCGAGCAGGAAGTGGTACGGCGAGGGGTTGATGCGGCGGAGCGACCGGTAGAGCGCGAGGGCAGAGACGTCCGTCGGTCGCTCCGCGCGTTGTGAAACCACGATCTGGAACGCGTCTCCGGCCCGGATGTATTCCTTCGCGCGGCGGACGCTTCCCTCATAGTCGTCGCGGGAGGGGTAGCGGGTCGTCTCGCCGTGCGCCGCGGATCCGCGCTTCGGCTCGCTGCGCTCACCCGCGAGGAGCGCAGAGACCGCGTCCCGGTCCCCGTGGAGGACCTCGGCGACGCTCGCCGCGTGGTCGAAGCGGAGAAGCGTGTCCGCGACGACGAAGCGGCTTTCGGGGAGGCCCGGGCCCGTCTCCGGCAGCGGCACCGTCGACTCGAGCTCGGCAATGTGGTCGTAGGCGAGATAGCCGACGACGGGGCTGCCGGCCGCGAGCACGCGCTCGGCCTCCGCGAACTCGACGATCCGCGTCCCGCGCCCGACGAGGCTGTAGCGGCCCAGCCGCCCCTTCTCGACGGACTCGAGCAGGAAGGCGGCGCCTCCCTCGGCTGCCAGCCTCAGGTAGGCCCCGAGCGGGGTGATCAGGTCTGCGTGGATGTCGCTAGCGATGGTCATGGCAACGAAAAAGACCCTCCGAGGGAAGGTCTTCGAGCGGAACGGGGATGTCGACCCTTCTTCAGCAGGCGTCGCTCCCGCTCCGCTCGCGGCGCCAGGCCCACCAGATGCGGACGGGAGTCATGTCCTCAGAGGGTAGGACACGGGTCAGGGGCCCGTCAACTGCACAGGCAATAATGCGGGCTCGTTGGTCTTCGAGCCGCCTCCCATCGAGCTGGAGCCCTTGGAGCCGCCGTCGCCCGATCCGAACCGGCATCCGATCCGGGTCGTCGTCACCGACGACCTCGACCGCTCGCGGCTGACGGTCGCGTTTCGCCTCATCCTCTCGATCCCGCTCTGGATCTGGCTCTTCATCTGGTCGATCGGCGCCTTTTTCGCCGCGATCGTCAACTGGTTCCTGACCCTCATCAAGGGGCGCTCGCCGCTCAGCCTGCACGACTTCTTCGCGGCGTACGTCCGCTTCTCGACGCACCTGCACGCGTACATCTTCCTCGCCGCGGACCCATATCCGGGCTTCTCGGGCAAGCCCGGGTACCCTGTGGACGTCGAGGTCGACCCGCCCGCGCCGCAGCATCGCCTGAAAACGTTCTTCCGGGGCATCCTCGTCATCCCCGCGGCGACGCTCGCGGGCACCCTCGTCGGCACACCGGGTGGAGGCGGAAGCAGCAACTCGGGCTACGACGACCAGAGCTCGAGCTCCTGGGAGTACGGCATCACGCTCGCGTCGGGCTTCTTCGCCCTCTCCGTGCTCGCGTGGTTCGTCTGCCTCGTGCGGGCGCGCGCGCCCCATGGGATGCGCGACCTCTTCGCGTACGGACTTCGCTACGCCGCGCAGACGTGGGGCTACTTCTTCCTGCTGACCGACCGCTACCCGAACGCCGACCCTGCTGAGCCCGTGGCCGACTTGCCCGAGGTGCCTCGGCCAGTTCGGCTGAACGTGGAGGACGACCTGCGCCGCTCGCGGCTGACGGTCTTCTTCCGCGGCCTCCTCTACCTGGTGCACCTCTTCTGGCTCGTGCTGTGGGGGTTCGCGGCGGTCCTGGCCCTGATCGTGAGCTGGTTCGCCACCCTCGCGACGGGGCGTACCCCGAGCGCGTTGCACCGCTTCCTCGCCGCGTACGTGCAGTACGTCGTGCACGTGAGCGCCTACGCGAGCATCGTCGCCAACCCGTTCCCCGGCTTCGTCGGCGCGCCCGGCACGTATCCGGTCGAGGTCGAGATCGACGGGCCCGAGCGCCAGCACCGTCTGAAGACGCTCTTCCGCCTCTTCCTCGCGATCCCCGCCTTCCTCATCAGCGCGACGCTCAACTGGGCCCTCTTCCTCGTGGCCATCTTCGGCTGGTTCGTCGGGCTGTTCCTCGGCCGGATGCCGCTCGGTTTGCGGAACCTCGGCGCCTACGCGATCCGCTACGGAGCGGAGACCAACGCCTACTTCTTCCTCCTGACCGACGTCTACCCGTATTCGGGCCCGTGGGAGTTCGCGGCGCCTCGACCGGCACCCCCGCCGCCCGAGCTCGAGCCGGAGCCGGAGCCCGCGTTCACATAGCCAGGCGGGCCGGCATCGGGGTCGCGCTCGCGGCGGCAGTCGCCGGGTGGATCGCCGCGGCGTACTTCCTCTGGCAGACGGTCGTCCCCGACGGGCTCGAGCTGCCCGACGTGGAGCAGACCACGCTCTTTCCGACGTCGACGATCTCGCAGGCCGAGAGCTACGAGCGCTTCGTCCGCTGGGACTTCGTCCTCGTCCAGCTCGTGGTCATCGCCGTCGTGGCCGTCTACGCGAAGATCGGCCCGAAGTTCGTCCGGGAGTCCGCTGCCGGCCCGATTGGCACTGGGATGCTCCTCGCCATGCTGGGCCTCGGGCTGATCTGGCTGCTGCAGCTTCCATTCGGCCTCGCCGAGCTCTGGTGGCAGCGCCGCCACGACGTCACGGAGGCGTCCTACTACGAGTGGGTCGTGGGTGGCTGGTTCGGTCTCGGCGCAGAGTTTCTCTTCGTCTGCCTGGCGATCCTCATCGTCGTCGGGCTCGCCCAGGTAGTCGGCGACTGGTGGTGGCTGCCCGGCGGGGTCGCCTTCGTCGCACTGGCCACCCTCTTCGCCTTCCTCTTTCCGTATCTGATCCCGGGCCAGGAGCCGCTCCGCCGCCCGGCGCTGCAGGCTTCCGCGAATTCCTACGAGGAGCAGCTGGGGCTGGAGGACATCCCGATCAATGTGCAGGACGTGAGCGGGGAGACTAGCCTGCCGAACGCGGAGGCCGTGGGGATGGGACCGACGCGCCGCGTGATTCTCTGGAGCACGGTTCTCCGGCGCCCGTTCACGCTCGACGAGCAGGAGGTCGTGGTAGCCCACGAGCTCGGCCATCACGCCCGCAGGCACATCTTCAAGGGCGTCGCGTGGTACGCGCTTTTCGCCATCCCGGGCGCCTTCCTGATCTCACGGATCACGAGAAGGCGCGGCGGGATGAGGAACCCCGAGGCCGTTCCGCTCGGGCTGCTCGCGCTCGTCGTGCTCTCGACGATCGCACTTCCCTTGCAGAACGTGATCACGCGCCACATGGAGGCCGAGGCCGACTGGGTGGCCCTCACGCTCACCCAGGACCCGCAGGACGCGGAGGGCCTCTTCAAGCGGTTCACGTTCGCGGCGCACGCCGATCCGAGCCCGCCGACCTGGTCCTACGTCCTTATGGAGACGCATCCGACGGGCCTGCAGCGCATCGAAATGGTCCGCGCCTGGCAGGCGCGAGAGCAGCCCTCTCCCTGACAGGTACGCTCCTTTCATGGCACGCGCGGTCATCGTCTCGGCGGTGAGAACGCCCTTCGGGAAGCTCGGAGGCGCGCTCAAGGACTACGAAGCGCCGCAGCTCGGGGCGGTTGCGATCCGCGCCGCGCTCGACCGCTCGGGAGTGCCCGACGGCGATGTCGAGTACGTCACGATGGGGCAGGTGCTCCAGGGCGGCGCGGGCCAGGCTCCGGCCAGGCAGGCCGCGGTGGGAGCCGGGCTGCCGGTCGAGGTGCCCTCGGACACCATCAACAAGGTCTGCGCCTCCAGCATCCGCGCCGTTCAGATCGCCGACCAGATGATCCGCTCCGGCGACCACAGCGTCATCGTCGCCGGCGGCATGGA
>JAICVP010000046.1 GCA_025935275.1 Thermoleophilia bacterium | reverse complement strand
GCTCGGCGGTGAGCCCGTCGAGCCGCTCGAGGATCGCGTCCAGCTGCCGGTCGTCAAGATTCTTCGCGTCCACTCTCACTGATCCTAACGAGGTCCTCGCGACTCTCCGCGACGGCAGTGTCGGATCCCAGCTCTGCGAGCAGGCGCTCACGGGCTCCCGCGCCGGTCTCGACGAGCTCGACGCGCCGCCCGGCTCCAAGGTGGGCCAGCGCGACCGCCGCGAGCTCTGCGGGCGCGTCGGTGTAGACACCGAGCCTTCGACCGGCGGCTGCCAGAGCGCGAAGAGCTGCAGCGGCATCGGCGGTCGGCCGGAAGTGGACCGGCGCTCGGTCCTCTGCAAAGCGCTCGAGCGCGCCGCGCCAGTCCCCGACGCCCTGCTCGGCCCAGCGGTCCAGCTCGCCGGCCGCGGCGCCCCGGTCCTCGGGGAGCGCGGCGGGGTCCAGCGGGGCGATCGAGGCGTAGCGTCGCGCCGCGTCGACGAGAAAATCGTCCCAGAGCGGGCGCGTGTCGCCGAGCGCGCGGTCGAGGTCGATGGCGACCGGGCTCAACGCCATACGCGGACTGCGATGGCGACGCCGACGGCGGCGCCCGCGGTGTCGATGAGCCAGTCGACGGGCGAGCCGTGCCGGCCCGAGACGAAGGTCTGATGGATCTCGTCCGTGACCGCGTAGGCCGACGCGAGGAGGAGCGCCGCCGGTGCGTTCCGAACGGCGCGGTAGAGCAGTGCGCCCAGGAGCGCGTACTCCGCCGCGTGCGCGATCTTGCGGAGGACCGTGTCCCAGGTGCCGAGGCCGGTGCCCAGGTCCGGCACGGAGGAGAGCGTGAAGATCACCGCGGCCCAGAGGACGACCGGGATCCAAGGGCTGATGCGGGTTGCAGTCACCCCGAGAGCGTAGTGCCCCGACGGGGGGATGGGCCGCAGAGGCGCTCCAGCCGATTGATCTGGCAGTTTCTTCCACGGAGCGTCAATGGCATTTGCGGCTGGTAACCAGGAACGCGATCTTCCGCTCGGCGAGTTGATCGTTCGCGCCGGGCTCCTTTCATCGGTGCAGCTCGATGCTGCGCTCGCCTCGGCGCGGTCGAGCGGCCGCCGTCTCGGCGAAGTGCTCGTCGAGGACGAGCTCGTGGATGAGCGCGGGCTCGCCCAGGTCGTCGCCCAGCAGGAAGGGCTCGAGTTCATCGACCTGGGCAAGCACGACCTCGAGCACGAGGCGGTCGACTTGCTCTCGGAGCCCTCGGCCCGACGCTACCTCGCGCTTCCCTACAAGCTCGAAGGAAGCGCGGTCTGCGTCGTCATCGCGGATCCGTCCGACGACGCCGCTCTGGACGCCGTCCTGGAAGAGGTCGATCGTCCGGTTCGCTTCGTGGTCGCGACGCGCACCGAGGTCGAGTCGGCCCTCCGCGAAGCGTTCGGCGAGCCGTACGCGGCTGCCTGATAGCCTCCCGCCACACATAAGGCGAGCGGAAAGGGAAGCCGGTGCAACTCCGGCACGGTCCCGCCGCTGTAAGGGGAGACGCTCTCCGCCCGAATGCCACTGGCCGCGCGCCGGGAAGGCGGCGCGAGAGGGAGCCCCGAGTCAGAAGACCTGCCGCCCGCCTTCAGATCCGTTCCCCTCGCGGAAGGAGGAAACGTGTTTCGTCGATCCCTTGCAGCAGTGCTGTTCGTCTGCGCGCTCGCGGCGTGCGGCGGGAACTCGAGCTCGTCGCCGGCTACGCAGGCCGGCGCAACGACTCAGGCCGCACCTCAGGCCGCGGTTTTGGTGACGACCGATTGCGGAGCCACGGTGGTCACGGAGAAGACGCCGGTCGACGCCGGGCAGAACGCGATGCGGGCCCTCGACCGGGTGGCCGACATCGAGACGGATTCCGGCGGCAAGTTCGTGACGGAGATCGAAGGCGTGGAGCAGGACGAGGGCAAGAAGCTTGCCTGGCTCTACTACGTGAACGGCAAGTCCGCGACGAAGGGCGCCGCCGAAGTGGAGCTCAAGACCGGCGACGTCGAGTGGTGGGATCTCCACAACTGGGAGAAGGAGTGCGCCTCGGTACCGCCCGACGCGCAGTAAGGCTCGCGCCCGTTCCCGCGGCGGCCCTGCTCGCGGCCGCCGCGGTCGCGGCGCTCCTCATGGATCACGTCCTGCCGCTGGCCGTGCTGACCGCGGTGCTGCTTCTCCTCTGCCTGCAGGCGCAAGCGAGGCTCCGGCCGTACCTCTATGGCACGGGCACGGCGGCCATTGGCGTGTTCCTCGTCTGGCCGTTCCTCCAGTCGACCGGGATCGACGTGATCTGGGAAGGACCGATCGTCCCGGTTCTCGGCCAGCTCGACGTGACGTGGGAGGAGATCGGACTGGCGGCGGTTTCGGCCCTCCGGCTCGCAGCGGTCGGGTTCGCATTCTCGGCATACGCACTCCTCCTCGACCACGACCGACTGGTGGCCAGCGCCTCCTTCGCGCGGCGCTCGGCCCTCGCCGTCGCGCTCGCGACGCGACTCGTGCCCACTCTCGAGCGCGACGCGGCGGGGCTCGCCGAGGCGGTGAGGGGGAGGGGCGTGGAGGTCACAGGCGTCCGCGGCCACGCCCGGCTGCTCTCTCCACTGGTCGCGGGCTCGCTGGAACGGGCGGCCAACCTCGCCGAGGCGATGGAAGCGCGGGGGTTCGGGAGCGGTGCTCCGTCGCGGGCGCCCAGCCCCGACTGGACGTGGGCCGACTACGCGGCGCTTGCGGCCGGGGCCGCGCTCGTCGCCGCGGCGGTGCTGTGGCTCTAGTCGACGTCACCAAGCTCGAGTTCAGTTATCCCGGCGCTGACCGGCCTGCTCTCGAGGACATCTCGATCCGGCTCGAGCCGGGCCAGGTCGTCGCGCTCCTCGGCCCATCGGGCTCCGGAAAGTCGACCCTGCTCAGGGCGCTCTCCGGGCTCGTTCCGCACTTCCACGGGGGGCGTTTCGCGGGCACGGTGCTGGTCGCCGGCGTGGACACGCGTCGCTCCCGGCCGGCGGTGCTGGCCGGCACGACCGCCGCTGTCTTCCAGGATCCGGAGGATCAGGTGGTCATGGCGCTCGTCCGCAACGAAGTCGCGTTCGGCCTCGAGAACCTCGGCGTGCCCTCGGCCGAGATCTGGCCGCGGACGGACGAGGCGCTCGAGGCTGTGGGCGCGCTGCACCTCGCTGAGCGACGCACCTCCGAGGTCTCCGGCGGCGAGCTCCAGCGGGTTTGCCTCGCCTCGGCGCTTGCGCTCCGCCCTCGGCTCCTCCTGCTCGACGAGCCGACCTCGCAGCTCGACCCCGAGGCGGCGGAGCGGTTCCTGGCGCTGGTCGGCGAGTCCGGCGCGACGACCGTCCTCTCCGAGCAGCGCACCGGGCGGGCGCTGGCGCTCGCCGACCGGGTGCTCTTCATGGAGGGAGGGCAAATCCTGGCCGACGTGGGGCGGGACGACGGGCTCGCCTGGCTCGCGGAGCACCGGGCCCGCTACCTGCCGCCGCACGGGGAGTCAGTGGGCGGCGCTGCGGCCGGCGAGACCGTGTGCCGCCTGGACGGAATCCGGTTCGCATATCGCAGCGGCGTGGACGTCCTCGGCGGCGCCTCTCTGGAGATTCGGCGCGGCGAGGTGGTGGCGCTCGAGGGGCCCAACGGCTCGGGCAAGACGACGCTGGCCAAGGTAGCCGCGGGTCTCCTCGAGCCTGACGCGGGGACCGTGTGGCGGGACGGGCGCGCCGGGTACCTCAGCCAGGACCCCGGCCGCTATCTCGTGCGGGATCGCGTCCTGGACGAGGTCGCCCTCGGCGTCGCGGGCGATCAGCAGCGGGCGCTCGCGGCATTGGAGCGCGTGGGGCTCGCCTGGGCAGCCGACCGCCATCCGCGGGATCTCTCGAGCGGCGAGCGCGAGCGGCTCGGGCTTGCCGCGGTCGCGGTTGCAGAGCCCGATCTCCTTGTGCTCGACGAGCCGACCCGCGGGATCGACCCGGATCGCAAGGCCGAGATCGCCGCCTGGCTGGACGAGTACGCGGCGGCGGGTCGGGGCGTTCTCGTCGCCACGCACGACCGCACGTTCCCGGTCGACCGGCGCGTGTCGCTGCAGCGGGAGGCGCTCCTTGCCGCATAGGGTCACGCTGCTCGCGGCGGTGGCCGCCCTCGGGGCGGGCGCCTGGGCGGCGCTCGACCCCGACCGCGGCGGTCTGGCCGTCCTGCTCGCCGGCATCGCCGTCTTGATCGCGGGCGCCGGGTGGCTCGAAGGCGGCACGGAGTCCGCGAAGGACCTCACGCTGATCGCGACGATCGCGGGCGTCGCGGCCGCGGCGCGCGTGCTGTTCGCGCCGGTGCCGGGAGTTCAGCCGGTGACCGTCGTCGCGGTCGTCGCCGGAACGGCCCTCGGTCCGCGACGGGGCTTCGCCGTCGGAGCGCTTGCGGCGCTCGCCTCGAACTTCTTCCTCGGCCAGGGCGTCTGGACGCCCTGGCAGATGCTCGCGTGGGGGCTCTGCGGAGTCGTGGGCGGGCTGCTGCCGAAGGCGCTGCGCGGCCGCTGGGCGCTCGCCGCGGTCTGCTTCGTGCTCGGGCTCGGCTTCAGCGTCTTCATGGACATCTGGGAGTGGTATGCGTTCTTTCCGCACACCTGGGCTGCACTCACGCTCCAGATTGCACGCGGCTTTCCGTTCGACATGGCGCACGCGGTCGGGAACGTGCTTCTCGCGCTCGCAGCGGGTCCCGAGCTCCGCCGCGTGCTCGAGCGCTACGAGCGGCGCACCCGGGTCGAAATCGCCTGGGCCTAGACTCTCGGCGTGGCCCGTGCCGACATCCTCACGGTCGGAAACGAGATCGTCTCCGGCGATACCGAGAACACGAACGCTTCCTGGCTCGCGCGCCGGCTCGCGGGGCTCGGCGTCGACGTGCGGCTGATCGCGGCGATCCACGACGACATCGATGAGATCGCCGCGTTCCTGCGGGCCGAGGCGCCGCGCGTCGACCACGTCTTCGTCACCGGGGGACTGGGCGGGACTCCGGACGACCTCACGCGCGAGGGCGTCGCGGCGGCCTTCGGACGCGAGTGCGAGGAGATCGCCGAGGTCGCGGCCGTCCTGCGCGCGCGGTTCGAGCCGCGCGGCCTCGGCGACTACGCGGCCCGCTGGGCCTGCCTGCCGCACGGCGCAGAGCCGCTGCTGAACCCGCTCGGAGGCGCGCCGGGCTTCGTCGTCGAGAACGTGGTCGTCCTGCCCGGTCTCCCCAGTGAGATGGAGGCGATGTTCGAGACCGTGGCGGAGCGGTTCGCGGGCCGGCCGATCGAGACCTGGCGCCGGAGCTACCGCACCGGCGAGGGCCAGATCGTCGCGATCCTCGAAGAGGCGACGCGCCTGCATCCCGAGGTGATGGTGGGGAGCTACCCGCGCTTTCTGGACGACGGGCCCGAGGTCACCGTCGTGCTCAAGTCGGCCGACGGGGACGCGCTCGCCGCCGCGACCGCGTGGGTCGAGTCTGCGTTGGCCGATCACCCGGCTCGCTAGGCTGGAGTCGTGGCCGTCACGTCGCCCGACCAGTACCTCGCGGACCTGAATCCCGCCCAGCGGGAGGCCGTCCTGGCGACCGAAGGCCCCGTGCTCGTGGTCGCCGGTGCCGGCTCCGGGAAGACGCGCGTGCTCACGTACCGGATCGCCCACCTCGTGTCGGCGATCGGCGTGAAGCCGCAGGAGATCCTCGCGATCACCTTCACGAACAAGGCCGCCGGAGAGATGCGCGAGCGGCTCGAAGGCGCGCTCGGCGGGATCGCGCGGACGATGTGGGTGATGACCTTCCACTCGGCCTGCGGTCGCATCCTCCGGACAGAAGCGCCGAAGCTCGGCTACCGCTCCAACTTCACCATCTACGACCAGGCCGACCAGGTGCGCCTGGTGAAGCAGTGCCTGGAGGAGCTCGAGCGCGACCCGAAGCGGTTCGTCCCGCGCGGCATCCACGCGCAGATCTCCAATGCGAAGAACCTGCTGATCACGCCGGACGACTACAAGACGCGCATCTCGTCCTTCTACGACCAGACCGTCGCGGACGTCTACGAGGCCTACCAGCGCCGGTTGTTCGGCTCGAACGCGGTCGACTTCGACGACCTCCTCATGCTCACCGTGCAGGTGCTGGAGCGCTTCCCGGAGGCGCGCAACCGCTGGCAGAAGGCCTTCCGCTACGTGCTGGTGGACGAGTACCAGGACACCAACCATGCGCAGTACCGGCTCCTGCAGCTCCTCGCCGGCGAGCACCGAAACGTCTTCGCGGTCGGCGACCCGGATCAGTCCATCTACGCCTTTCGCGGCGCGGACATCCGCAACATCATGGAGTTCGAGCGCGACTTCGGCGGCGCCAAGCAGATCGCCCTCGAGCAGAATTACCGCTCGACGAACGCGATCCTGCGCGCGGCCAACGCAGTCATCTCGGAGAACCGGGAGCGCAAGCCGAAGAACCTGTGGAGCGAGCTCGGCGAGGGCGACCCCGTGCGCGTGGTCGAGGTCGAGGACGAGCACGCCGAGGCGCGCTTCGTCGCCGCCGAGATCGCGGGTCTCGTGGAGGCGGATTTCTCCGGTTCCGAGATCGCGATCTTCTACCGCACGAATGCGCAATCACGGGTGCTGGAAGACGTCCTGGTGCGCCAGGACATTCCGTACCAGGTGATCGGCGGCCCGAAGTTCTACGAGCGCGCGGAGATCAAGGACGCGATCGCCTACCTGCAGGTGCTCGACAACCCGACCGACGCGATCTCGCTCACGCGGATCGCGAACCGGCCGCGCCGCGGCATCGGCGATGCGTCGCTGGCGCGACTGCAGACCTACGCGGATGCGCACGGGCTCTCGCTCTGGGAGGCGCTCGAGCATCCGGAGGAAGCCGGCTGCGGCGGCGCGCCGCTCAAGGCGATCGACAAGTTCCGCACGCTGATGCAGTCGTCCATGGCCGGGGCCGGCGAGCTGCCGGTGCCCGAGATTCTCGAGAGCGTGCTCGACCGGAGTGGCTACTTCGAGGCGCTCGAGGCCGAGCGCACGATCGAGGCTCAGGGTCGCATGGAGAACCTCCAGGAGCTCGTCGGCGTCGCGCGTGAGTACCAGGGGAGCGCCGAGAACCCGACTCTGTCCGAGTTCCTGCAGCAGATCTCGCTCTACTCCGACCAGGACGCCATCGAGGAGGAGCGGAGCCTCGTCACGCTGATGACGCTGCACAACGCCAAGGGCCTCGAGTTCCGCGCGGTCTTCCTCATCGGCATGGAGGAGGGTGTCTTCCCGCACTCGCGCTCGATCGAGGAGCAGGGTCTGGAGGAGGAGCGGCGGCTTTGCTACGTCGGGCTCACCCGGGCCCAGGAGCGACTTGTCCTCACGCATGCCGCCGCGCGCTCGCTCTGGGGCTCGCGCGGCTACAACCTGCCGAGCCGCTTCCTCGACGAACTGCCGCAGGAGGAGGTCGAGCGCGACCGGCTGCGGCCGTCCTCGTGGACCGGCTACGGCGCGCCGACGGTCACAGTCCGCCGCGACGTTCCGGCGCTCTCCACCGGAGACTCGGTGCGCCACTCCACCCTCGGAGAAGGCGTGGTCACCGCGATCGCGGCGGACGGCATCGTCACCGTGCGCTTCGCCGACGACGGGGTCGAGCGGCGACTGATGCTCGAATACGCGCCGCTCGAGAAGGTCTGAACGCGTGGAGATCCGACAGGCGAAGGCGGACGAGCTTCGCAGCGGGATCGCGCCGGTCTCGCACTACTTCGGGAGCGAGCCCGCCGAGGAGAACGTCCGCCGCTTCGAGCGGGTCCTGCGGCCGGAGCGCATGCATCTCGCAGAGGAGGACGGGCAGGTCGTCGGTGGAGCGAGCGCCTTCGAGTTCCAGTTCACCGTGCCAGGCGCGATCCTGCCGGCCGCGGGGGTGACGATAGTCGGCGTGCTGCCGACCCACCGGCGGCAGGGGATTCTCACGCAGCTCATGCGCGCGCAGCTCGACGACATCCACGAGCGCGGCGAGCCGCTCGCGTGCCTGTGGGCTTCGGAAGAGACGATTTACGGCCGCTTCGGCTACGGAATGGCCGCGCTCTGCGGCGAGATCGAGCTTCAGCGTGTTTACGGGAAGTTCCGGAAGCAGCCCGAGCACGGCGGCTCTTTCCGGCTCCTCTCCTTCGAGGAGGCGCTCGAGGCGATCCCGCCCGTCTACGCGCGCGTTGCGGCCGAGACTCCGGGGATGTTCGCGCGGCCGCGCGAATGGTGGGAGGCTCGCGCTCTCCACGACTCCGAGGCCCGGCGGGACGGCGCGGGCGAGATGGTGCGGGTCCTCCTCGAACGCGACGGCCAGGGCATCGCCTACGCGATCTACCGGCTGAAGATGGACTTCGAGGCCGGGAATTCCACCGGCGAGGTGCGCGTCCTAGAGGCGATGGGCGTCGACGGGGAGGCAACTGCGGGCATCTGGCGCTTCCTGCTCGACACCGACTGGATGGACAGCGTGACGGCGGAGCTGCTCCCGGTCGACCACCCGCTCTTTCTGCTGCTCGAGCACCCGCGGCGCATGCGCTTCCGCCTGGGCGATTCACTTTGGCTGCGACTGGTCGACGTCGGTGTCGCGCTCGCCGCCCGTTCGCTCGAGGGCGATGTCGTGCTCGAAGTCGGAGACGCCTTCTGCCCCTGGAACGACGGGCGCTACTCCCTCGACGGCTCAAAGATCATCGAGAAGCCCGACCTGCGGCTCGACGTCTCCGACCTCGCGAGCGTCTATCTCGGCGCTTTCACTTTCGCCCAGCTCCGGCGCGCCGGCCGCGTCGAGGAGCTCACCGAGGGCGCGATCTCTCGCGCGGATGCCGCTTTTCGCACCGACCGGGCGCCCTGGTGCCCGGAGATCTTCTAGCCCAGGGTCCCGGAACTTCCGCTACCATCCGCCGCGGTGTTCGCCCGGATGGCCCTAGCGGGCCTTTTTCTTTTCGGTCTGCTCGCGGCTCCGGCAGGCGCACAACTCCCCGAACCGGTGGAGCGCGTGCCCGACCGCCAGCTCTTCTTCGTCCCGCTGAACGGGAACCTCGGCTCGCCGTTCGGCTACCGCTGGGGGCGGATGCACGAGGGCATCGACATCGAAGGCTGGGCGCACACCAATGTCCACGCGGCGCTGCCCGGCACGGTCACCAAGGTCGGCTGGCTGAAGAACTACGACGGCTTCGGGCTCGTGATCAAGCTTCGGCACACGGGCGGGATCGTCACGATGTACGCGCACCTGGCGAAGCCGCTCGTCCGAGCAGGCGACCGCGTCGCGGAGGGCCAGCTCATCGGCAAGGCCGGCTGCACCGGATCCTGCACGGGAGTCCATCTGCACTTCCAGGTCTGGGTGAACGGGAAGCTGACCGACCCTCAGCGGTTCCTCGGGAACCGCGTCCGTCTGCGCTAGCGGTTGTGGTTGACGATCTCGACGGAGTTTCCGTCGGGGTCGAGCACGAAGGCGCCGTAGTAGCCCGGGTGGTAGATCGGCCGCTCGCCCGGAGGCCCGTCGTCCCGATATCCGGCCGCGACGAGGGCGGCGTGGAACTCGTCGACGGTGTCGTTGTCGTCGGCCGGGAACGCCATATGGACGTTCTCCGTCGGAGTGCCGGCGAGGACGGAGAACGAGCCCGTTCCCGCCGAGAACCCGGCGCGCTCGGCCGAGTCATGGTGCTGCTCGAAGCGACCGAACGGCGCCACGAGCTCGTAGAAGCGCTTCGAGGCGGCGACATCGCGGACGCGGATCCAGAGATGGTCAACCGTCCCGTCGTCGCGCAGCTTCTCCGCGTAGTGCACCGCCTCCGCGCTGTTGCCGTCGGGATCGAGGAGAAACGCGCCGTAGTAGTCGTCCCCGTACTCGGGGCGCGGGCCCGGCTTGCCGTCGCTCCTGTAGCCCGCGTCCACGCCCGCGTGCCAGAACTCGTCCACCTTGTCTCGGGAGACGGCGGGAAAGCCGACGTGGAGCCGCCGCGTGACCGGCTTCCCTTCCTCTGCGGCCGCCAGCGACCAGTCGTCCCACTCGGGGAGCTCGTCGCCGTCGTGCGTCTTCTCGAGCCCGAGCACGCCGAGGACGGTCTCGTAGAAGCGCTCGGACGCCTCGCGGTCGGAGACTCTGATCGTGACGTGGTCGAACACGGAGCGACTATGCCCGAACCAGGGCGTCGGTAGTCTGGGGCGGATGCAGAAGCGCACACTCGGCCAGGGTTTCGAGGTGTCCGCCATCGGGCTCGGCTGCATGGGGATGTCCGAGTTCTACGGGGCGCGCGACGAGCAGGAAGCTCTGGACACCATCCAGCGCGCCCTCGACCTCGGGGTCACCTTCCTCGACACGGCCGACATGTACGGCCCGTTCACGAACGAGAAGCTCGTCGCGCGTGCGATCGCCGGCCGCCGCGACGAGGTGCAGCTCGCGACCAAGTTCGGCAACGTGCGCGGGGAGGACGGCGAATGGCTCGGGATTCGCGGCGACGCGGACTACGTTCGCCAGGCGTGCGAGGCCTCGCTCGAGCGCCTGGGAGTCGACCACATCGACCTCTACTACCAGCACCGGGTCGACAAGGGCACGGAGATCGAGGAGACGGTCGGCGCAATGGCCGAGCTGGTCGAGGCCGGGAAGGTGCGCCACATCGGGCTTTCGGAAGCCTCACCCGAGACCATCCGCCGTGCACACGCGGTTCATCCGGTGACGGCGCTCCAAACCGAGTACTCGCTCTGGACGCGGGACCCCGAGGACGAGATCTTTCCGACGGTCCGCGAGCTCGGCATCGGCTTCGTCGCCTACAGCCCGCTCGGACGCGGCTTCCTCTCCGGCCGGGTGACCTCGCCCGAGGACCTCGACGAGGACGACTTCCGGCGCCGGAACCCGCGCTTCCAGGGCGAAAACTTCGAGAGAAATCTCGAGCTCGTGGAACGCGTGCGGGAGATCGCCGAGGAAAAGGGGGTCACGCCGGCGCAGCTCGCCCTCGCCTGGGTGCTCCGCCAGGGAGACGACATCGTCCCGATCCCCGGAACGAAGCGTGCGAACTATCTCGAGGAGAACGCCCGGGCTGCCGAGGTCGAGCTGAGCTACGAGGACCTGATCAGGATCGAGGACGCCTTCCCCAAGGGCGCCACGTCCGGAGACCGCTACCCGGACATGTCCTCGATCGACCGCTAGCCGCTCAGTCGCGCGGACGCACGTCGACCACGACGCCGGAGTCGGCGTCGACGCGGACTTCCTGCGAGCCGACGTCCACGCTGTAGACGATCCGGTCGCCGAAGTGCTCGAGGTCGACCTGGCCGAGC
>JAICVP010000099.1 GCA_025935275.1 Thermoleophilia bacterium | reverse complement strand
GTTTCGCTCGAGGGTCGTTTCCAGGGGAGCCGAGAGGTAGATCGCGAGATCCGGCGGAACGATCATCCGATAGAGGCGGGATTCACGCCGGGCAAGCCAACGTCGGAGGCGGCCCTGATGGCTTGCACCGGGCGAGCCCAGCTGGGCGCCGTCGGGCGCCCCGCTGCCCGCCGACGGGTACCGGTCACACAGGACGATGCTGCCGTTGACGGCGCTCGCGAATGCCCGCGTCAGGAGCACCTTCCGATCATGCGCGAGAAGCACGGACCGTAATCCGAAGAGAAGCGGGAAATCGCTGTTCGACCTCGCCGATGACGGAGCCTCCGCCGAATGGCGGCGCTCGGCCACGCGGGTCGAGCGCTGATGGGGAAGCATGGAACGGAGGAGCGGAAGCAGGAGATTGGGCAAGAACGTCAAGGGCGTACTGGGGGGCTTCCCCGCATGCACGCGCTGAATCGTCAAGTATCGGCCGAGCCAGCGCTCCATCTCTGCCAGCACCGTCGACTTGCCGGTCGCCTCTGCCCCCACGAAGGCGATCACAGCCCCTCCCTCGCCGAGCGTGAGGCCTTTCCGAGTCCCGCGTGCGCGGTAGATCGCCCTGCCGGTGAACGCATGCACGCCGGCGGCCCATGCTCGGAGCCGACCGCGCCGGGCGAACTGTCGAAGCTCGCGTCGAACCCGGCGGCCGAGCACCACCCGGCGCCACAGGGCCGCCGGACCCAACAGGCTCGCGAGTGCCTGGTCGAACAGATCTGCGTCGAAGGAGGGAAGCCAGGCGGCCAGCAGCTCCCGTGCCTCGTCCCGCGCCTCGTCTGTCGCGAGCCACGACGCCTCCAGACGGACGTCGTCCCATCCTCTGAGAAGCAGTGCGAGCTCCGCGAGCGTCGCGTGCTTAAGGGACATTCGCAACACGAAGATGACGAGCTCGGCTCCCTTCTGCGGGACGTTGACGGGGCCCGCTCGGGTGACGTTCGCAAGAAGCATCTCCTCGAGGGGCAGCCGATAGTTCTTCGTCAGGCTCTCGCCCGAGATGACGCGGTAGTACGCATGGACGTGGACGATTGCGCCCTCCGCCTCGTCGAGGGCGAGATGGTGCTCCACCGATGGGAACGGCGGAACGCCGGCCTCGATAGCCGGGCGAAAGCCCAGCCCCTCGATGATCGACCGAAACACCTGCGCGTCCTCACGCTTGACGAGAAGATCGATGTCGGTCTCGGCGGCGAGGGTCTCCGCCAGAACCCAGTTGCTCTTCCAGTGGCAATAGCGGACGTTGCGGGCGTCGAGGCGCTCGAACAGCAGGGAAAGCGTCGAGAGCACGTCTAGACCCTGTTCTCCAGGGACCGATCGCGCGTTGAGCCGGCAGAGGGCAGCTCCCGGCCCTCCGCGTGCGCGCGCAGCTGTTCCGCAACCTCGCTCGCAAGCCGGATCCTTCCCTCCCGGTCGAGATCGCGGCTCTCCACCATCGAAACTCGGCCCGCCAAGGGCGGGGCCTCGACAAGGAGATCGAAGAGCCGCACGGTCCGCCGGACGTCTGCCTCGATCGCCGCGGCGCTCTGCCCCACATGCTGGCGGCGGGGGTCAGGTCGAGTTCGGGCGCGTTCCACGAGCGACTCCACCGGCGCTCGCACGTACACGACGTGGTCCGGCATGGGCACGAGCTGCGCAAACCGATCGAGCTCCGCCCGGCCGAAATCCTTTTTCGTTGCCACGAAGAGGTTGTAGGAGCTCAGAAGCGTCCCTTCGTCGGAAAGGACAACGGCGTCACGCGCGCGCGTCCTGGCGAGGTGGAACATTCCGACCTTCCGCGCGACACCGCGCATCCCGTTCAGCTTGTCGAAGCTCGAGGTCGCGTCACGCCAGAGCGTGCGTCGTGCGAAGGCGAGGAAGGGGCGTTCGCCGGGGAGAGCACGGAGCAGAAAGGGAAGGCCGCCGACCTCCTGGACGACGTTGACGGCCGTCGGGTGCGCCACTCGGCGAAGGAGCGGACGTTGGAGCAAGAGATCCGGCATCGCCACGACATCGTGGTCATGAACGCCCTGTTCACAGATCAGGTTCCTCAGCGTCGTCTTGCCAGCGCCAGCACAGCCGATGAACTCGACGATCATGCGAGCTCGCGGTAGACCGTTTCATACCCTGCGTGCATCCGCTCGAGCCCGAATCGGTCTCGGGCAAGATTCCGGCACTTGGCGCCGACTTCCCGCCGTTGCTCGGGCGTCATCCTCTTGAAGCGGTCGATCTCGCGCGCAATGAGTGCAGCATCGCCGACCGGGACGAGGGGGATGAAGTCGACCCCGGCCGCAATCTCCCGATGAGGCGCGATGTCGGAGAGCAGGACGGGACAGCCGCTCGCCATTGCCTCCATCACGGCAACGGGAAGACCCTCGCCGCGTGAGGGGGAGACGAAGAGGTCGGCTTCGGCACACCGGATGAACACTTCGTCCCGTGGAATCAATCCGGTCAAAGTGACGCGCTCGTCGAGCTCGGATCGGCGAAGCTCGTCCTTGAGCCGGGACTCAAGGGTGCCCGCGCCGATGAGATGCAGGCGTGCGGAGCCGTCGTCCACCTGGCGAAACGCGGCCACCAGCGCGAGCGGATCTTTCACCTCCTCGAGACGGCCCACCGACACGATGTCGAACACTCCGTTGGCACTCCCCCCCGCACCTGAGACGGCCCTCTCGACGCGCTCCAGGTCGGCTGCGTTCGGTACGACCCGGCCTCGACCCCTCAGCAACGTTTGCCAGAGAGCCGGATAGCTCTCTTGCGCAGCGTGACCGCAGAACACCGTGCGCCGGAACGTCGCGAAAATCGGCAGCATGAACAGCTTGTCGCGAAGCTTGTAGTCGTAGAACGAGTCGTGGACCGTGTAGACGAGCGAGTGAAAGAGCTTCCGCCGCCGTCGTTGCCGCATAAGGCCCAACATCAAAAGCACGGCAGTGGGTGGCGCGTGGGCGTGGATGACGTCGTAGCAAGATGCGCGCACGGCCGAGCCGATGGCGCGGAAGAAGCCGCGAAGAGTCCCGTCTCCGGCGAACACCTCGATTTCTTCGGGGACTTGTAGCTTTGGTTCGAAGTACGTGCAGATCGACAGGTCTCGCTCGTCTTTGACGGGCAAGCAATGCTCGTTGTACTGAGAGTTGGTCTCGCCGAGTAGGAAGATCACATGCAGGATCCTGAGGCGCCGTGCATCTGCGGACCGAGCCGCGCTCATCGCAGTGGCCCCGCGTTGACAGGTCGGCGGCTCGGGTCGCGTGCCAGCACACGCTCGATTTCCTCCGCGATCCGAGTCGGTGACATCAGGCTGGTGTCGAATGTGAAGACCGGTGGTTTTCCGAGCGCCGCGAGCCGTTCGAAGAGCACCTCGTAGGCTCCCTGGTGCGCGGAAAGGACGTCGAGACCCTCGCGCAGCGACCGACCCTTCGCCTCGTGCTCCTGCTTCCGCTCGTTGATCCGCTCGAGTAGCACCTCCTCCGGGGCGACGAGCCACACGATGCCGTCCAGTTCGAGCGACCAGCCAGAGACCTGCTCGTCCAGCCATCGCTCGAACTCCCGCGTCGCCGTGACGGGCTTTCCGCCCCACAAGAGCCGGGCCAGCGCAAAGATCGGCCCCTGATCGAGGATGAGAAGCCCCCGATCGTCGCGACAGTCACTGCGGAGAAAACGGCGCCACTCCGTGACGTACACGATGAACTTCGTTTCCTCCCAGTCGAACCCCGGACGCGCTCGAGCGCTCCGGGCGATGAGCGGAAGGACGACGGGGACGCTGTGGGCCACGTACGCCCAGTGGGCACGTGCCCTCGTGTGCAGCGAGTCGACAACCCGGTTGCCGGGGTCACGGTCGACGAGTGTTCGGGTGAGCGTCGACTTGCCGGTGCCGGCCACGCCGACGATTTCGATCTTCTGGCACTCCATGGTTTGACTTCTAGCCCAGAGCGGACCAGACGAGCACCTTCAACTCGAGCGCCACGGCCTCCTGGGACTGGCTCGCGTCTACCACATCGATCCCCAGACCGGCCCAGTCGACGTTCCAGATCTCGGTTCCCCGCCTTTGAACGCTTTCAGGACTCTCGTCCGTCTTTCGCGCAGCCGCGATCTTGGGATCGACCTTGAGGACCACCAGGAGGTCGGGGGGGAGGATCGTGCGGTGATAGCGCTTCTCGAGGTCCACCATCTTCTTCACGATCCGGCTCTGGGATTTGCCGCTGGGCATCGTGGGGATGCGCGGAACGTCCATGGAAACAAGCTGAGGATGCGGATACCGATCGCAGAGAACGACACCGGCGCCCAGCGCGAACCGGTGCGCGCGGCGGTAGACGAGACTCCGGTCGCGGGCGACACAGACGAGCCAGACGAGCGGGCGGATGATTGCGATTCTCCCCGGCATGCGCCGGACGGGCGCGAGGGGAACCACCCGCGCGAGGAAGCGGGCGACGATGTCGGTTCCTTTCAGACCCGCTCGAACGACGTACGTTGTCGCCGACCAAGGTGGCCTGCCGAGATGCACGAGCCGCACGTCGAACTCGGAACCCAACCAGCTCTCGAGAGCGGCGAGCGCGGTCGTCTTGCCGGCTCCGTCACCACCGATGATTCCGATGATGGCGCCGCCTGTAGCTGGCCGACTCCGCGGCGCGCCGCGCCTGCGCTGGTCGAGCGCGAAGGTGATCCGCCGCCCGATCCGGAGCATACGGTCGGCGCGACGCGAACGGCGGGCGTATGGCTGGAGCGCGATCTCGAGCCGGCGAGCGGCCATCGTCCTCGTTCGGAGGGACGTCTTCGCGCCCAGGGCCTCAAGGCAAGCGGAAAAAAGTTCCGGTTCGAGCTCGGGCAGGCAATCTTCCAGAACCGATTGCACGCGCGCCGGGTCTACGCGCGCCGACAGGTCTTCGAACTCGGCGCGCTCACTCTCCTTCGGCCTGGCGCGCTGACGCCGCAGCGCGCGCCATCCGATCTCGTCCCAGGTGCAGTACTTGAGGACGAGGCGGATGACGAGAGTGACGTATTCGAATTCGACGGCCGGAAGCTTGAAGACGGTGCCGGCATGCGCCGATTGGATGTAGGAGCTCTCCATCGGCAGGCGGTAGTTCTTCGTCCGATCGTCGCCGACGACCAGCTTGTAGTGGGCATGGACATGAACGAGCCGGTCGGCCTCGGCGTCGAATCCGTAGAAGCTTTCGATGCCTGGAACCTCGTGGTCGGGCCGGTAAGCCCTGACGAAACCGAGGCTAGAGAGAAGCCCCGTGAACCGGCGCGCCTCAGCCGCTTCGACGAGAAGGTCGATGTCGTTTTGACCGGAGATCGACCGGTCGATCGCCCTGTTGCTCTTCCAGTGGCAATACGGGATGCCAGCTTCCTCGAGCTGTCGCCCGAGGCGGAGGCTCAGCTGCAGCGGACGACCAGCGGCCGACACGGAGACGGAAGCCCGCGCCTCTGGTTCCGTGGCCGCCGATCCACTCACCGCGCCCCTCCAACGGCCAGGCGATCGCTCACCGATCCAGAATCGGCGCTCTGGAGCAGACCGTCGTATTCGGACATGTACGCGTCGATCATCCGCTGCATCGTGTAGCGCTCGCGCTGGATCTCTTTCCCCCGCCTCGCGAGTTGCATCCGCCGGGTCTCGTCGACGGCAAGCGTGCGAATAGCGGCCGCGAGGCTCGCCGGATGCTTGGGCGGAACGAGCAGGGCAGCCTCGCCGTCGTTTGTCACCTCCCGATTGCTCGCGATCGACGTCGTCACCACCGGCTTCTCGGCGGCCATCGCCTCGAGAAGGGAGATGGAGAGCCCTTCCCAGAGCGATGGCAGTACCACGAGATCCGAGGCGGCGAGCAGTTCTCCGATATTCGCGCGGAACCCGAGGATCTGCACGACGTCGTCGAGGCCCAGGCCGGACACGAGCCTCTCTAGCTCGCCCCGCAAGGGGCCATCGCCCGCGAGCACCACGCTGAGCGCAGGCAGTTCCGAACGGACCAGCGCTGCGGCTCGAATCAGGTGCTCGAGGCCCTTCTGGTGGGCGAGCCGACCCGTCGATAGCACCATGAAAGCATCTCCGATGCCCAGCTCCGCACGGACATCGGTCCGGGCCCTCGGAGCCGTGATTCGTCCGTCCGGCACCCCGTTCGGGATGGAGACGACTTGCTCCGGAGTGCCGATCCCCTTGTCGAGAGCCCACTCGCGCTGAAAGTCGCCCACGGTCACGAGGCGGTCGCACCATCGTGCTGCGAGTCGCTCGACGGTCACATATGCCGTCGTGGTGGCCCTTCCCGTCTCTTCGTGGAAAGGAAAGAGGTGGACCGTGTGCATGACCGAAGGGACGTTCGCAAGTCGAGCGGCGAGCGTGCCGACTACTCCCGGTTTCGTCGTGTGGGTATGAACGATCGTGTATCCGGATCGGGAGAGGAATCGCTTGAGATGCATCAGGCCTCGCGCATCCCAGAACGGCCTGATCTCGCGGCGAATCACGTCCAAGTCGACCAAGCCCAGGCCTGCGCTTCGAATCGACGCCTGGAAGTAGGGGTCGAACGCGAGCACGTCCACCTCGAACCCACGCTCCTGAGCCGCTCGCCCGAGCTCCAGCATGAGAACGCAGTCGCCGCCGAAGGGCGACGAGCCCTTGATGTGAAGGAGCTTCGGACCCGTCAACGCTTTATCCGGTCACAGCGCTGCCGCAACCGAACCTCAGGGCAGATCGATATCGAGGACGTCGTTCGCCGCGAGCCCGAAGCTCGAGCCGTCGAAGGCATAGGTCGGTGAATATGTTCCGGCGGTGGTCGGCCCGAGCTGCGTCGGGTTGAAGCTGAAGACGTCCTCGTCCGTCCCGCTCAGACCGGGCACCGCGAAGGTATCTGCGGTCGAGATGAAGAGCCTCCCCGAGCTGTCCACGCCCAAGGCGTCGATGTCCTCTGGGCTCTCTCCGAGCCCGACATCGCTACCGTCGAAGTAGAGCGCGAACGTCCCCGCGGTGGTCTGCCCGAGTGAGGTCGGCGTGAAGGCGAAGAGGTCTTCATCCCTGGCCGACGGGCTCGAGACCGACACCGTGCCCGTCGTCGACATGACGAGCCGTCCGTCGGACAGGAGCTCGAAGGCGTCGACATCGGCTGCCGACTGTGTCAGGCCAACGTCAGAACCGTCGAAGTACATGGAAAACGTCCCAGCGGTCGTCGCTCCGAGCGAAGTCGCGTCGAAGCGGACGACGTCGGAGTCGTCGATCGGCCCCGTCATTCCCGGCAAGATGTTGCTCCGGTCGGTGTCGACCGAAAGGAGCAGCGTGTCGGAGTCGAGCCACGCAAACGCGTCGATGCGGTAGGCAGCGAGCCCCACGTCGGAGCCGTCGAACGCCATCGAGAAATGTCCGGCGCCGTCGTACGAGACGATGTCCTCGTTCGCGAGGGAGATGCCGCCGACCGTCGCGGCGGCACGCAGTGAGAACATGAGCGAAGAAGAATTCGCCTCTGCCAGATCCGTGACCGTGACTGAGATCTGCTGTGTGTCGCTGCCGCCTTGGCCGTCGGAGACCGCGACCGTGACCTCGTAGACGTTGTCCGTGTTCGAGTCACCTGGCGCCTCGAAGTCCGGCGCGGTGGTGAAGCTCAGGACACC
>JAICVP010000227.1 GCA_025935275.1 Thermoleophilia bacterium | reverse complement strand
CGCCGCCAACCGCGAAGATCTCGCCCGTGCCGCGCTCGAGCGCAAGGCCTTCGCGCAGCAGCAACTACAGAGCCTCGACCAGCAGATCGACGACCTCGCCGCGCAGCAGGACAAGCTCGCCGACAGCGAGAAGCGGCTCGCCGCCAAGGTGGAGGCCTTCCGCACGCAGAAGGAGACGATCAAGGCCCAGTACTCGGCCGCCGAAGCCCAGGTGAAGATCGGGGAGGCCGCAACCGGGATCGGCGAGGAGATGGCGGACACGGGTCTGGCCATCCAGCGCGCCCAGGACAAGACCGAGCAGATGCAGGCCCGCGCGGCAGCGGTGGACGAGCTCGTCGAGTCGGGCACGCTCGAGGACTACACCGCTTCCGGCTCGCAGCTCGACCGCGAGCTCGCGCAGATCTCGGCCCAGAGCCAGGTCGACGCCGACCTCGAGCGCCTCAAGGGCGAGCTCGCCGCCGGCGGCAAGCAGAAGGAGCTCGAGAAGTGATCGTCCGGGTCATGGGCGAGGGCCAGTACCGCCTCGCAGACGAAGCCCTCGGACGGCTGAACGAGCTCGACGACCGGGCCCAGGAAGCGCTCGACCGAGACGATGAGCACGAGCTCGATCGGTACCTGGACGAGATGGCGACCCTGATCAGACGCGACGGCGAAAGGCTGCCGGACGACGACCTTTCGGCCTCCGACGCCATCGTGCCGCCGAGCGACTTGAGCCTTGCGGAGACGAAGCTGTTCTTCTCCGAGGAAGGCCTTATCCCCGACATCCCTCAGTAGCGTCCTGTAGCCTCCCAGGCTTCTCCGAGGTAGAAGCCTCCCCTTTGCGCTACGGACTCGCCCTCCTATCCGCGCTCGTCCTAGGTCTCGCCGTTACCGCGGTGGGCTCCGCCGAGCCCACGATCGGCTCGAAACAGGCCGAAGCCCAGCAGGTGCTCGCGGAGATCCAGGCGATGGACGCGGAGATGGAGCAGGCGGTCGAGGCCTGGAACGCGGCGAACGTCCGCCTCGACGAGATCAAGCACGACCTGGAGGTCAACCAGGCCCGCCTCGTCACGGCGAAGAAGAATCTCGCGAAGGCAAGGGCACAGGCTTCCGCCCGTGTGGTCGCGCTCTACACCTCCAACGAGCCGGACACCCTGTCGGTCATCTTCGGCGCCGAGAGTCTCAACGACCTGATCGAGCGGATCGACTCGGCGAACCGGATTGCCGACGAGGACGCGCGCATCGCCGCCGAGGTGACCCAGTATCGCAACGAGGTGCAGAAGCGCCAGCAGGCGCTCGTCCAGGCGCAGGCCGACCAGGAGAAGGTGGTCGCCGAGCGCGCAGCGCACCGCGCGTCCATCCAGAGCCAGCTCGCCGAGCGCCAGGCGCTGTACTCATCCATCAAGGATCAGATCGCACAGCTCGAAGCAGCCGAACGCGAGCGCCAGGCCCGCCTCGCCGCCCAGGCCAAGGCTGCCGCGAACAAGCATCACTCCGCGCCCGCACCGGCTCCCGCGCCGGCCCCGTCGAGCGGCTCCTCGGGCTCGTCGGGCGGATCGTCGGGCAGCTCAGCGCCTCCGCCCGCGACGCACTCGAGCGTTGTCTCGATCGCGCTCCAGTACCTCGGCGTCCCGTACGTCTGGGGCGGCGCCAGTCCGTCGGGCTTCGACTGCTCGGGCCTCACGATGTACGCCTACGCGAAGGTCGGCGTCTACCTGCCGCACAACGCGGCGATGCAGTACGGGATGGGCACCCCCGTCTCGCGGAGCCAGCTCGCGCCCGGAGACCTGGTCTTCTTCAACGGCCTCTCCCACGTCGGGATGTACATCGGCGGAGGCCGGTTCGTGCACGCGCCGCACACCGGCGACGTCGTGAAGATCTCGAGCCTGTCCGAGTACTGGTACTCCGCCACATACGTCGGCGCCCGCCGCTACTAGCCCCGAAAATAGAGAAACGGCCAGGGAGAGATCCCCGGCCGTTTTCTGTGCGCGAACTCTTCTGTACCTACTGAGATGCCGCTTGTGCCGAAAATTTGCAGCCGATCTCGGTTCTGGCTCCGACGAGGTACCCCGATCTAGGTAAGCGCTAAAGGCCTCGCGCCGGGCGGCCGAAGAAGGCCACTTCACCCCGGGACGGGTTCCGCATCTCATGTGCCGTCGTCTTTGCACACACCTGGTCGTGCTGGTCCTCCTGCTCGCCTTTCCGGCGGCTGCAGCGGCCGCGCCCGACCGATCCGATGAAGGAATCAAGGCGGCAACGCCCGTCGAGATGCTGCCCACGACCGGCGAGAAGGCCGTCGACATCGGGCTCCGGCACCTCGGCACGCCATACAGCTGGGCCGGGTCGAGCCCAGCCGGCTTCGACTGCTCGGGATTCGTGATGTACGTCTACGGGCGGCTGGGCATCGCCCTCCCGCACTCGAGCTGGATGCTCTGGGGCGAGGGCCGGCCGGTCGCGCGCAAGCACCTCCAGGCGGGCGACATCGTCTTCTTCAACGGCCGCTCCCACGTCGGCATCTACATCGGGAACGGCACGTTCGTGCACTCCCCGCACTCGGGCGACGTCGTGAAGATCTCCAGCTTCTCCGAGGACTGGTACGGGTCGACCTTCGACGGCGCCCGCAGAGTCGGCTAGTCGAGGGGTGCGTCGAAGAGCGCAAGCCAGCGTGAGAGGTCGGGCTCGATCGGGAGCTCCTGCTCGAGCTCGCTCTTGAGCCGCAGCTCCTCGGCGTTGTCGCGCTCCTGCTCCTTCCCCGTCGGGACGAAGGGCCAGAAAGTCGCCGTCTTGTAGCCGTAGATGAGGAAGACGGGGTGCTCGCCGCCGCGAAACCGAAAGATCGCAGCGAGGAGCTGGCCGCCGAAGCCGCGCGCCTGCAGCTCGGAACTGACGAGGTTCGTCGTGGTCACGAGGTCCTCGAAGTCCGAGTCGCGCAGCACGATCCACTGGAACCCGAAGCTGTCGGAGCGGCGGCTGACCTTTGAGCCGGAGTCGGCCGCGGCGACCCCCAGGAGCTCGTCGAGATCGCGCTCCGCCTGCATGAACTCGCCCGCCGAGAGCGGCTTGAACACGACAGCCGCGACTCCGTCCGGCTTCAGGCCGAGCTCGGCCTCGAGCGTGATCCGCGCCGTTGACAGCGCGAAGAGCCTGTCGAGATTTGCGCCCTTGAGCTTCTTGCGTCCGAAGAGGACGTCGCCCAGCCCCATCTAGGAGTGTCCCACCCGGCAAGCCCCTCGAGGCCCCGACGGGGCTGCAAAGCGTCGCCCCACTTCGTCCTCGGTCGCCCACGTATGTTTCACGTACGCGGGCTCCCTGCGTCCTTGCGTGGCTCGCTTTTCGCTCGTCGGGACGGCCGAAGGCTCACCGAGTGGAACACGGCCTACTGGACCGGCCGGCCCATCTCCTGGGCGATCTGGGCGAGGCGCGCGAGGCGCTTCTCGAGCGGCGGGTGGGTGGCGAAGAGCTCGCCCATCGACGACTTCAAGTTCGTCGGGATGATGAAGAAGGCGTTCATCCCTTCGACCTCGCGGAGGTCGCGCTG
>JAICVP010000206.1 GCA_025935275.1 Thermoleophilia bacterium | reverse complement strand
GGTGAGCGGCTCCTCCTGCACGGCGCGACGGAGCTCTTCGCGGTGGAGCACAAGCGCCACCGATGACCCGGCGTCGCTGGATCATCGCGATCGTCGCGCTCCTCCTCGTCCTCGGCGCGGGAGTGGCCGCCGCGGGCTACCTGGTCTGGGAGAAGCGCCACCCCGGGACGATTCGCGGCTCGAGCACCGTCGAGTTCGAGACGACCGAGGAGCCCGGCGTGTCGACGAGGCCGGAGGAGGTCGTCCGCAAGGTTCCCTGGCCGACGTACGGCTACGACGAGCAGCGGAGCCGCTTCGCGCCCGGCTTCGACGTGCGCCCGCCTTTCACGACGACGTGGGAGAAGGGAACCGGCAGTCTGCTGGAGTTTCCGCCCGTCGTCGCGTACGGCCGGGTCTATGTCGGAACCAACGACGGCCGCTTCATCGCGGTGAACGCGGAGAAGGGCCACATCGTCTGGCAGAAGAACTTCTCCCGCTGCATCGCCGCCTCGCCGACGATTGGCGAGGAGGTCATCTACCAGCCGCTCATGGATCCGTACCCCTGTCGCGAGCACAAGCAAGACGCGGCCGGCTACGTCGTCGCGCTCGACCCGGACACCGGGCGCGAGCTCTGGCGCTTCGAGGCCGGCGTCGTCGAGACCTCGCCTCTCGTCGTCGGGAACCTCCTCTACTTCGGCTCCTGGGACAAGAAGATGTACGCGGTCGACGTGAACACGCACAAGGCCGTCTGGACGTTCCCGACCGGTGACCAGGTGAAAGCCGGACCGGCGTACGACCGCGGCACGCTCTACTTCGCGTCCTACGACAACAAGGTCTACGCCGTCGACGCGCGCACGGGGAAGCTTCGCTGGTCGGCGAGCGGCACCGCGAACTTCTACGCCACGCCCACGGTCGCCTATGGACGCGTGTTCATCGGGAACACGGACGGCCGGGTGTACGCCTTTGGGCAGGACAGCGGCCATCTCCTCTGGGCGAAGGCCACGGGCGGCTACGTCTATTCCTCGGCCGCCGTCTGGCAGAAGACGGTTTACGTGGGCTCCTACAGCAAGCGCTTCTACGCCCTCGACGCGGGCTCGGGCGACGTGAAGTGGTCGTTCGACGCGGGCGGCGAGATTTCGGGCGCGCCGACGGTGCTCGACGGCGTCGTCTACTTCTCGACCCTGGAGGAGAAGACGTTCGGCCTCGACGCCGAGTCCGGCAAGAAGCTCTGGGAGTTCGACGACGGCAAGTACAGCCCGGTCGTCGCCGACAAGGAGCGCGTCTACCTCGCGGGGTACAAGCGGCTGTACGGACTCACGCCGAGCGGCTAGGCGTTCAGAAGCGCGTAGCCGTCGTGGAGGAACGGCGTGCGGTCGATCAACGCTGCGATTTCGTGCGGCGGGAAGTCGCCCTCCTCGGTGACGTAGAGGTCGATGTGCTCCGGCGCGGTGAGGTCGAAGCGGTCCTCGCCCGGGTCGCGCGGATCCTCGGGCGCGAGCTTGATCACCTCGCAGGCCACGATCACGGGCACCTTTGCCTTCTTCGCGGCCTGCGCGAGGCCGGACGTGCCGACCTTGTTCACCAGCGAGCCGTCGCGGAAGACCGTGTCCGCGCCGAGCAGCAGCAGGTCGACAGTCTCGACCGCGTGCTCGGCGTCGGAGTCGTCGACGAGGTCGACCGCGAGCTCGTCGCCGCGAAGGGCCTCCACGAGCTCTCGCCCTTCCTCTCCGGGCTCGGAGACCGTGCAGACGAGCCGTTCGGGCGGCGTGTGCTCGACGGCTTCTCGCACCGTCGCCGAGTTCGAGTGGGTCATCACCGTGCCCTGGATGTGCGGCGAGAGGAGCACGGCGATGGCTTTGCTGGCCCGCTCGCGCGATTCGATGACCGCGCGCGCCTCCTCGATGATCTGCTCGTCGCTTCGTCCTGAGACGAGCACGCGCCCGAGCGCTCCTGCGATCGCGCCCATCGCCGGCCGCGCGCGCACGATCCGCTGCGCCAGCGCGACGGGGTCCTCGCCCATCTCCACGGCTTCGCATACCGCCTCGACCGCTTCGCGGGCGAGCCAGCTCGCTCCGTGGCGGTCGTCCTGTTCGATCAATTCGACCCGTTCAGCCAGCTTGGATTCCATGGCTCCCTTCGGGTTGTCCGAGTTCGTGCTGATGGTAGCCTGCTGCGCGATGGCGGATACAGAGCTATATCCGCGACCGTTGCCCGATCTTACGGAGGACGATCGTCCTGACGTCTCTCTGGTCGTGCCCGTCTTCAACGAGGAACGAACCATCGAGCAGGTCGTGACGCAGGCGGTCGCCGTGTTGGAGACCGCTTCGCGCACCTTCGAGGTGATCGTCGTCGACGACGGCTCTCGCGACGGCACGTGGGCGACGATCGAACGCCTCCACGCGGGCGACGCGCGGGTCAAGGCCGTGCGCTTCAAGCGGAACTTCGGCCAGCACCCTGCGATGCACGCGGGCCTCGTTCGCGCGCGAGGGGACATCGTCGTCACGATGGACGGAGACCTGCAGAACCAGCCGTCCGACCTGCCGAAGCTCATCGAAGCCGTTGCGAACGGCGCCGACGTCGCCTCGGGCCGGCGCAAGGGCCGCGAGGACTCCTGGGGCCGGACGCTTCCGTCGAAGCTCATCAACGGCATGCTGCGCCGCTTCACCTCGGCGGACATCAACGATTTCGGGTGCGCCTACAACGCGTACTCCCGCGACGCCCTCACGCCTGTGCTCGGCGTCATCGGCAAGCAGAAGTTCACGAAGGCCCTCGTCCTCGCCGCCGGCGCGCAGGCCGTCGAGATCGACCTCGACCACCGCGCCCGCGAGGACAGCTCCCGGTACTCGCCTCTACGCCTGACGAGGCTCGCGCTGCACGTGCTCGCGGGCTTCTGGCCGCAGCCGATCCAGTGGGCCGGCGTCCTCCTCGGCGTCCTGTGCGGAACGCTCGCGATGGTCGTCGGCGTGTGGGCGACCGTCGTCTGGGTGCTGAACGGCGACTTCCCCGGCCAGCTCTACCTGGGCGGCCTGGTCCTCGGCGTTCTCGCGGTGCAGGGATTCATTCTCGCCCTTGTCGGGGAGTACCTTGGACGGATCCAGCGGGACGTCGAGGGACGGCCCCTCTACACGATCGAAAGGGAACTGGTTTGAGCAAGCGGGTGCTGGTCACCGGCGGCGCCGGGTTCATCTCCTCGAACCTCGTGCGCCACCTCCTCACGTCGACCTCCCACGACGTCGTCTCGCTCGACGCGCTGACGTACGCCGGGAACCTCGACAACCTCGCCGACGTGATGGGGCACGAGCGCCTCTCGTTCGTGCACGGGGACATCCGCGACCCGGAGCTCGTCGGGGAGATCGTGGCCGACGTCGACGTGATCGTGAACGCGGCCGCCGAGTCCCACGTCGAGAAGT
This sequence comes from Thermoleophilia bacterium, assembly GCA_025935275.1. Lineage (GTDB taxonomy): Bacteria > Actinomycetota > Thermoleophilia > Gaiellales > Gaiellaceae > DATEOR01. Next base: position 621 of record JAICVP010000206.1, on the reverse strand, counting down.
CGATCGAGGAAGGCGCGTCCGAGTTCGTGACCACGAACGTCGAGGGGACGCAGATCCTCCTCGACGCGATCAGGCGCACGCCGGTCGAGCGCTTCATCCTCTTCTCCTCGAGCGAGGTCTACGGCACCGCGGAGTGCGCACCCATGGACGAGGAGCATCCACTTAACCCGCGCAGTCCCTACGCGGCGACCAAGGCCGGCGCCGACCGGCTCGCGTACTCCTACTTCGTCACGTACGGCCTCCCGATCACCATCGTGCGCCCGTTCAACAACTACGGGCCGCACCAGCATCCGGAGAAGGTCGTGCCGCGCTTCATCACGCAGGGGCTTCGCGACGAGCCGCTGACCGTCCACGGAGACGGGCACGCGAGCCGCGACTGGGTCTTCGTGGAGGACGTCGCCGAGGCCATCGACGCCGCGATCGACGCGGACGTCGACGCGATCTCCGGCGAGGTCATCAACATCGCCACCGGCCGGGACATCTCCGTCGAGGAGATCGCCGACCTCGTGCTCGAGCGGCTCGGGAAGCCCGCCTCGCTGAAAGTGCACACCCCCGAGCGCCCGGGCCAGGTGGACCGCCACATCGGCTCGACCGACAAGGCGGAGACGCTGCTCGGCTGGC
>JAICVP010000011.1 GCA_025935275.1 Thermoleophilia bacterium | reverse complement strand
GGAGATGCGCTCGAGCTTCCTCGACTATGCGATGAGCGTCATCGTCTCGCGCGCGCTTCCGGACGTGCGGGACGGCCTGAAGCCGGTGCACCGCCGCATCCTCTACGCGATGCAGGAGGGCGGCCTGCAGCCGAACCGGCCGCGGGTGAAGTCGGCGAGCGTCGTCGGCGACGTGATGAAGAACTACCACCCGCACGGGGACTCGGCGATCTACGACACGCTCGTGCGCATGGCGCAGACCTTCTCGATGCGCTACCCGCTCGTCGATCCGCAGGGGAACTTCGGGAACATCGACGACTACCCCGCGGCGGCGATGCGCTACACCGAGGCACGCCTAGCGCGCATCGCGACCGAGCTGCTGCGCGACATCGACGCCGACACGGTCGACTTCGCTCCGAACTACGACGAGCGCCGGCGCGAGCCCACGGTTCTCCCCTCCCGCTTCCCGAACCTGCTCGTCAACGGCGCCGCCGGCATCGCGGTCGGCATGGCGACGAACATCCCGCCGCACAACCTGGCCGAGGTGATCGACGGCGTCGTGGCGATGATCGACGACCCGGGCATCAACGTCGAGCGCCTGTCCAAGCACGTGAAGGGCCCGGACTTCCCGACGGGCGGGATCATTCTCGGCCGCGAGGGGATCCGCGAGGCGTACCGCTCGGGCCGCGGCCGGATCGTCATGCGCGCGCGTGCCCACATCGAGGAGCTGCGCGGCGGCAAGTCGGCGATCATCGTCACCGAGCTCCCGTACGGGGTGAAGAAGGGCGGCGACGCCGGCGTCATCAAGAAGATCGCCGAGCTGGCGAACGACAAGGTCCTCCCCGAGATCTCGGACCTCGCCGACCACTCGGACAAGTCCGGGATGCGGATCCAGATCGAGCTGAAGCGCGAGGCGATCCCGCAGGTCGTCCTCAACAAGCTCTACAAGCACACCTCGCTCCAGGCGACCTTCGGCTACAACGCCGTCGCGCTCGTGGACGGCGTGCCGCGGACGCTTTCGCTGCTCGAGCTCGTCCGGCACTACCTCGACTTCCAGCGCGTCGTCGTCACCCGGCGCTCGAAGTTCGAGCTGCGGAAGGCCGAGGAGCGCGCGCACATCCTCGAGGGCTACCTCAGGGCGCTCGACAACCTCGATGCCGTCATTGCGCTGATTCGCGCTTCGGCGGATCCGGACGAGGCCCGCGCGGGTCTCATGGACACGTTCGAGTTCACGGAGATCCAGGCGCAGGCCATTCTCGACCTCAGGCTCCAGCGCCTGACCGGGCTCGAGCGCAAGCGCATCGAGGACGAGTACGCCGACCTGCAGGAGCGCATCGCGGAGCTCCGCGCGATTCTCTCCGACGAGGCGAAGATCGATGGCCTCATTCGCGAGGAGCTACTCGAGATCAAGGGCATGTACGCGAAGGGCGACGACCGGCGGACGGAGATCGTCGCGGCCGAGGGCGACCTCGAGCTCGAGGACCTCATCGCCGAGGAGGACATGGTCATCGCCATCACGCGCTCCGGCTACGTGAAGCGCCTGCCGGTGACCACCTACCGGGAGCAGCGTCGCGGCGGCATCGGCGTCATGGGGATGGAGCTCAAAGACGAGGACTACATCGAGCACCTCGTCGTCGCGTCGACGCACGATTTCCTGCTCTTCTTCACCTCGGTCGGAAAGATCTACCGGCTCAAGGTGCACGAGCTGCCGCTCGGCAGCCGGCAGTCGAAGGGCCGCGCCCTCGTCAACCTGCTGCCGCTCGCGCAGGGCGAGAGCGTGCGTACCCTGATTGCCACTCGGGACTTCGGCGAGGCCGAGTACCTCGTCCTCGCGACGAAGAACGGCGTCGTCAAGAAGACGCGCTTCGCCGACTACAACACGAACCTCAAGGCCGACGGCATCATCGCGATCAAGTTGCGGGACAAAGACGAGCTCGTCGCCGTGCTCCACTCGTCGGGGGACGACGACATCCTCATCGTCTCGCGGAAGGGCCAGGCGATCCGTTTCCACGAGAGCGCCGCGCGGCCCATGGGCCGGGCCACGGAGGGCGTACGCGGCATGAGCCTTCGCAAGGACGACGAGGTCATCGCTGCGAGCCTCGCGCAGAACGACGCCGACCTCCTCGTGGTGACGCGGAACGGCTTCGGCAAGCGCACCCGGATCGACGAGTACCCGGTCAAGGGGCGCGGCGGTCTGGGCGTCCAGACCGTGAAGCTGACGGAGGCGCGCGGCGAGCTCGCCGGCGCGCTCGTCGTCCGCGACGGCTACCAGATCATGCTCATGTCCACGGGCGGGACCGTCATCAAGGTTCCGGTCGAGGACGTCAAGCGCCTGGGCCGCGCGACGCAGGGCGTCATCGTCATGCGGATGCGCGAGGGCGAGGAGGTCTCTACCCTTGCCCCCGTCGTCGAGCAGGCCGACGTGGCCGTGGCGGGCGAAGAGCCGCCCGCGGTTGCCGCCGCGGAAGCCACCGAGGCGACCGGCGACGGCCAGCCTCAGGCTGAGCCCGAGGCCGAAGAGGTCGAGCCCGTCGCCGAGCCCGACGCAAACCAGTAGGCCTTCTCCCCCGAGGGAGATTTCGGCAGGATTGACTTCACAAAGCTTTGGCACGGTGGTAGCTTCCTCCGGAAGCGTCCCTCCCGATTCGAAAGAAGTCTTTCCATGGCGGTTCCTCGGCACGTTGACCTGCTTGAACCTATAAATCTGTCCGAGCATCTCGAGAAAGTGGAGCTCTATCTCGGCCAGGTCTGCCAGGTCGCAGGCATCTCGAAGATGCAGCTCGACTACTGGACGAACAAGGCCCAGATCCCCACGAAAGGCAAGAAGCAGCGCATCTACGACATGGACGCGCTCGAGACTGTGATGCTGATCAAGCAGGGGAAGGACAAGGGCCTCAACCTCTCGACCGCGATCGAGGCGGCCAGCAAGTTCAAGGAAGAGCGCTCGCCCCGGCGCGCGCTCGCGAGGGTCTAGGCCTCTCGCAGAACACCGGCGGCCGACTCGGGCGCCAGCGTGTTCACGAAGTACCCCGCTCCGAGCTCGAGCCCCGCGAGAACGGACAGCCGGGGCACGACTTCGAGATGCCAGTGGCCCGCTGCATGCAGCCAGGCGTTCAGCGGGACAGGGCCTTCGGCGACGTGCAGGCGGCGGATGCCCTCGGCCAGCAGCCGCAGCGCCGCCGCGAGATCGGGTCCTGCAAAGGGATCCTGCGAGCACTCGCGCGGGGCGATGACCATCTCGTACGGCTGCCGGCCCGCGAACGGGCAGAGGAGGAGCAGGCCGTCGCGCTCGTCGACGATGCGGATGCGCTGGTCGATCTCCTCGCTGAGGACGCGGCAGAGCACGCAGCCGCCCTCGGCCTCCTGCGCGGCGCGCTCCTGGGCGACGAGCGGAGGTTCCTCCTCGAGCCAGAAGAGCTGCGAGTGGCTGTGGGCGAGGCTCGCGCCGGCCTCGCGCCCTTCGTTGACGAGCGCCTGCACGTAGGGAAAACCCTGTTCCTTCGCGGTCGCCACCCTGTTCTTCCAGGCCTCGGCGACCTGCTCGACCTCGCGCCCGGTCAGGTCGGAAAACGTGCGCACGTGCCGGGGAGAGTGGACGACGACCTCCTGGCGCCCACGCGCCGCCCGCCGCGCGAAGAGTCCCTCCTTGTCCCCCTCGTCCGACCAGGGCCCGAAGGCGGGGAACTTGTTCGGGACGACGCGCACCCACCAGCCGGGCGCGTCGGCGGGCCGCCCGGGCGGGCCGAGCGCGAACGTCTCCGGGGGCGTGGCGGACTCCCGACCGGCGCAGAACGGACAGCCGGAGACGTCGTCTTCCGGCTCGGCCGAGGAGGGCCTCGACGCTCCGGGCCGGCGGGCCCGCGCGGGGGCGATCACGACCCAGCGTCCGGAGACCGGGTCGCGCCGAAGCTCGGGAGGCGTCTCGGTGCTCAGCTGGACTTGTCGTTCCCGCTGAGGAACGGCTTGAAGAGCTCGAGCGGGATGGGAAGGATCAGGTTCGAGGTTCGCTCGGAGGACATCTCGAGCATGGTCTGCAGGAAGCGCAGCTGGATCGTGATCGGGTTCTCGCTCATGACGTTGGCGGCGTCCTTTAGGCGCTCGGAGGCCTGGAACTCGCCCTCCGCGGCGATCACCTTGGCGCGGCGCTCACGCTCGGCTTCGGCCTGCCGCGCCATCGCGCGCTGCATCCCGGTGGGGATCTCGACGTCCTTGACCTCGACGATCGACACCTTGATGCCCCAGGGCGAGGTGGCTTCGTCGATGATCTCCTGCAGGATCGCGTTGATCTTGTCGCGCTCCGACAGGAGCTCGTCGAGGACGTGCTGGCCGAGGACGCTGCGGAGAGTCGTCTGCGAGATCTGCGACGTGGCGACCATGAAGTTCTCGACCTGCACGATCGCCTTCTCGGGGTCGATGATCCGGAAGTAGGCAACGGCGTTCACCCGCACGGGGACGTTGTCCTTCGTGATCACCTCCTGCGGCGGGATGTTGAGCGTCACCGTCCGCAGGTCGACCCGCACCATCTTGTCGACGATGGGGATGAGGAGGAACAGGCCCGGGCCCTTGGGCGGAGAGTGCAGGCGGCCCAGCCGGAAGATCACGCCTCGCTCGTACTCCCGCGTGATCCGGATCGCGGCCGAGAGCAGGAACAGGATGATGACGACGACTGCTGCGATTGCGACGAGCGCAGCGACCATTGGGCTCCGTTTCCTCGGGGCTTCCTATCCTATGCCGTGACGGGTATCGCGGCCTCTGCGCGGCGGACGCGGATGACGAGGCCCTCGTCGATGCCCTCCACCACGACCTCTTCGCCGACGCCGATCGTCTCGTCGCCGGCGCGTGCCTGCCAGAGCTCGCCGTGCACGAACACGAGCCCAACCGGGTCGAGCGACTTGCGGACGACGCCTACCTGGCCTACGAGCTCCTCCTGGCCGGTCACCGGCCTGCGTCGCCGCGACTGCACGATCTTCGTCAGGGCGAAGACCATGAGCAGCGTGAAGGTACCGGCGATGGCGAGCGCCACCCAGATCGACACCTGGTAGCCCTCCCCGGCGGGATCGAAGAGCATGAGGGAGCCGACGACGAAGCACGCCGCTCCGGCGAGCGCGAGCGCGCCGTGGCTCATCACGAAGGGCTCCGCGGCGAAGAAGGCGGCCGCGAGGAGGATGAGCAGGATTCCGGCAGCGCTCACGGGCAGCACTTGCAGGCCGAAGAAGGCGACGATCAGCGAGATCGCGCCGAAGGTTCCCGGGAAGATCAGGCCCGGATTGAAGAGCTCGACGGTGATCCCGAGCGCCCCGAGGGAGAGGAGCAGCACGATGATGTTCGGGTCGATGAGGGTGTCGAGGATCCGCTTCCAGAGCGACATGTGAATCGTCGTCACCTCGGCGCCGGCGGTGTGCAGCACGAGGCCCTTCGGCTCGGTCTTCAGTCCGTCGATGTCGTTCAGGAGCGTGGGCAGGTCCGGCGAGACGACGTCGACGACGTTCTGGTCGAGCGCCTCCTCGGCGGTCAGGTTGGAGGCCTGGCGAACTGCCTCTTCCGCCCAGTCGGCGTTGCGCCCGTGCGTCTCCGCGAGCCCGCGGATGTAGGCGGCGGCGTCGTTGATGACCTTGCGGCGGAGGTCGCTCGGGATGTTGCCGCCGCCGGTCGAGATCGGAGTCGAGGAGCCGATGTTCGTGTTCGGGGCCATCGCCGCCACGTCGGCCGCCATCGTGATGAAGACGCCCGCCGAAGCGGCTCGCGATCCCTGCGGGTAGACGTAGACGACGACCGGGATTGTCGCGTCGAGCTCCTTCTTGATGATTTCGCGCATGGCGGAGTCGAGGCCGCCGGGGGTGTCCATGAGGATGACGACGGCGTCGTACTCCTCGTCCTCCGCCCGGTCGATCGAGCCCGTGAGGTAGTCCGCGGTGACGGGGTTCACGTCGTTTTCGAACTCGACTGCAAGAACCCGCGGTGGATCGGCTCCGGCCGCCGTCCCGGTCAGCGCGAGGGCGGCGGCGAAAGCGCAGAGAAGCGCCGAAAAACCCCGCAAAAGCAGCATGTTCGAGTGTAAGAATTCTATCAGGGTCAAGCTTTCGCTCTTGAGCGCCGAGAAGGCCTTTGTTTGCCTTCCAAGAAGGCCGACGTGCAGTGATGACCCTCGCTCGCCTCGCCCTCGCCGCGTTCGTCCTCGTCCTAGCCGCTCCGGCCGTTGCCCACGGAGCGGACCGCTTCGTGGTGCGCGACGAGCCGGTGTCCGGCGCCGCCGACCTGCAGGCCCGCCGGGCGCCGCTCGAGTTCAACCTTGTCGGCCTGCACTGGCAGGGATCCGGGAGGGTGTGGTTCCGGACCAGCTCATCGGCCGGCAAGCGAAGCTCCTGGCGGGAGGCCGAAGCCGAGGTTGAGGATGCGCCCGACGCGGATTCTTCCGAGGGAGCAGCGCGCCGCGGCTGGAAGCTCGGAAGCCCGTACTGGACCGGGCCTGCGACGTCGATCGAGTACCGATTCGACGGGCGCGTCTCGAGGCTGCGCGCCTACTTCCTCTGGAGCGACCCGGCCGGTGATCAGGGTCAGGTCTCTGCGCGAGTCGCAGCCAGGGCCGCGCAGCCGGCGATCATCCGCCGCGCCGAGTGGGGCGCCGACGAGTCGATCGTGCGCGCCAGGCCCTACTACGCCTCTGCGGTGCACTTCGCGGTCGTCCACCACACCGCCGGGACGAACTCCTATTCGGCCTCGGAGTCGGCGGCGATCGTGCGCGGCATCGAGCGCTACCACGTGCTCGCGAACGGCTGGAACGACATTGGCTACAACTTTCTCGTCGACAAGTACGGCCAGGTTTTCGAGGGCCGTGGAGGAGGGATCGCGAAGAACGTCGTCGGCGCGCACGCCGAGGGGTTCAACACGGGGAGCACCGGTGTCGCGGTCATCGGGAACTACGAGTCCCAGACGATCTCACCGGCCGCGCGCGCTTCGCTCGTGCAGCTTCTGGCCTGGCGGCTCGACCTCGCGCACGTGAACCCGCTCGGCAGGCTCACGTGGACGTCGGGCGGGAACCCGCGCTTTCCGGCCGGGACGAAGGTCAGCCTTCGCGCGGTCTCAGGGCACCGGGACACCGGATCGACGAGTTGCCCCGGAGGCTCCCTCTACGCCCAGCTCAACGGGATCGCGACCGCCGTTTCGGCGACCGGTCTGCCCAAGCTCTACACCCCCGTCGTCTCCGGAAGCCTGGGCCGCCCGGTGCGGTTCACGGCGACGCTGACAGAGGCGCTTCCCTGGACCGTGACCATTCGTGACGCCGCCGGCGCCGAGGTCGCCTCAGGCCACGGAACGGGGACGGCGGTGGACTGGACCTGGGACGCCTCCGGGACACCGTTCGGCGAGTTCACGTACGCGATCGAAGCGGGCCCCGACCTCAGGCCCGCGCGCGGCACGGTCCCGGGCCCGCCGCCCCTCGAGGTGACGAGCCTCACCGCCAGCCCGCACACACTGACCCCGAACGGCGACGGGGTCGGCGAGTCGATGTTGGTCTCGTTCTCGCTCTCGGCCCGCGCGAGCGTCGGGCTTCAGGTGCTCGACGCCGACTCGAACGTCGTCCGGACGATCGCCAGCTCGTTCTCGTACAGCGCGGGCAGGGCAAGCATGACCTGGAACGGCCGCAACGCCTTGGGCCATCTCGTTCGCGACGGTCGCTACCGGATCCGCCTCACGGCCACGTCGCCGGGCCAGCAGGCACGCAAGAGCCACGGAGTCGTGGTCGATCGAACGCTCGGCCACCTCGAGGCCGCTCCCACGCTCTTCTCCCCGAACGGTGACGGGCGCCTGGACTCCACCGCGATCGGTTTCCACCTCGCGCGCGACGCCGAGGTCCGCGTGTTGGTCCTGGACGGGGAGAGCACGGTCGCCACGGTGCGCGCGCTCGCCGCGCTCCCGGCCGGGCCTGCCTCCTTCACGTGGGGAGGCCGCAACCACGACGGTGCCGTGGCCGACGGCGACTACCTCGCGCTCGTCGAGGCGTCGACAGCTTTAGGAACGCGCACCCTCACGGTGCCGCTGCGCGTCGACACACGTGCTCCGGTCGTCCGCATCGTGTCCGCACGCCACCGCGAGGACGGGCACACGTCCGTGCGGATCTGGCTGAGCGAGGCCGGTACTGTGACGCTGCGCTACGGCTCGCCGGACTGGGTCGGCTCGCGGGAGATCGAGCGGCAGGCGGGCTACTCCAGCCTCACGCTTCCGAGAGCGACGCGGGTCCGGGCTCAGGCGCGCGACGCGGCGGCGAACGTCGGCCCGCGCGTGACCGTCAAGCTCGGCGGCTAGCGCTCGAAGGCGATCTCGCCGGACTCGACGGCACGCTCCTCGCCGTCCACGTCCACGATGAAGCGGCCGTCCCGGTCGATCTTGACCCCCACTCCGCTTTCTCCGTTCACCGCGATCCGCCGGCCGCGGAGGAAGTCGCGCGAGCCGAGGCTGTCGTAGACGCCGTCGAGCCCGCGCTCGAGCCAGGCGTCGTAGTTCACCTCGAGCCGTTCGAGGATTCCCGCGAGGAGCGGGCCCCGCTCCCGCTTGACTCCGTCGATCGTGTAGAGGCTTCCCGCGGAAACGGGAGTGTCCTCCGGTAGGTCGCTGCGTTCCTGGTTCACGTTCACCCCGATGCCCACGGCCACGATCCCGTCGGAGGCCTCCGCGAGGATGCCCGCGACCTTGCGCCGGTTGAGCATGACGTCGTTCGGCCACTTGACCTGTACAGCCAGCCCGACGCCGCCCTCGATCGCCTCTGCGACCGCCGTTCCGGCGACCAGCGAGAGCTCGGAGACGACCCGGTCGGAGGGCGGACGCAGCAGGAGCGAAGCAAGGATGGCGGTCCCGGGAGGCGCGGTCCAGCTTCGTCCGAGCCGGCCGCGGCCCTGTGTCTGCTCGTCGCAAAGGGCAAGCGCTCCCTCGGGCATGCCGGCGTCGAGGAGCTCCTGCGTGGATCCGCAGCTCTGCTCGTAGACGTAGGGTCGGCCGAAGCGGCCCGTCAGGAGCGGCTCGACACGCTCCGGCGAAAGCGAGTCTCCCGAGCTCACGGCGCACTAGACTACAGCCGCCGTGCAATCGCTAGCCGCCAAGCCTCTGCAAACCGAGCCCAATCCATCGGTCCCGCGGCTCATCCTCTACTCGAAGCTGTCGGATTCGGAGCTCGTCGACAAGGCGACGAACGGCGACCGGCGCGCGCTCGACACACTCGTCGAGCGCTATTCGCCGAGGGTCAACCGCCTTGCCTCGCAGCTCATGGGCGATCTCGAGGAGGCGAGGGACGCAGCGCAGGAGTCCCTGGTCAAGGTCTGCACGCGGCTGAAGCAGTTTCGTGGGGAAGCGCAGTTCGCGACCTGGCTGCACCGGCTCGTCGTGAACACGTGCCGCGATCGCATGGCGTTCCAGCGCGTGCGCCGCTCCGAGCCGCTCGAGCTGGACGAGTACGCGGTGGCCGACGACGCCGATCCGTCGAGCGCCGCGGTGCTCACCGATCTGCGACGCGACCTGGCAGACGCGCTCTCGCGCCTGTCGGCCGACCAGCGGATCGCCGTCGTGCTCCGCGATTCGTTTGGCCTTTCCTACAAGGAGATCTCGCGGGTCGCGCGCATGCCCGTCGGCACGGCCAAGTGCTACGTCCATCGTGCGCGGGCGAAGCTGCGGACGCTGCTCGAGGAGTACACGCCCGCGTGACCGTCGCCCTGGGGCGCGAGCAGATCGAAGAGATTCTGCCGCACCGCGACCCGTTCCTCTTCCTGGACGAGGTCACGGTGCTCGAGCCCGGCTCCCGCGTCGTCGCGCGAAAGCTGGTGCGGGAAGACGAGTGGTTCCTGACGGGCCACTTTCCGGGCCGGCCCATCATGCCCGGCGTGATCATCGTCGAGGCGATGGCGCAATGCGGTGCGGTCGCGGTGCTCGCAGACGAGGCCAACCGCGGCAAGCTCGCACTCTTCGCCGGGATCGACGACGTGCGTTTCAAGCGCATGGTGCTGCCCGGAGACGAGCTTGAGCTCACGTGTGAGGTGGAGCGGATGCGGGGGCCCGTCGGCCGGGGCAAGGCGACGGCCACCGTGGACGGGGAGCTCGCCGCGCGCGGCACGCTCACGTTCGCTGTCACCGAGGGCTGAGCGTGCTGGCGAACGTCTCCCAGAACGGCTCCATCGGCATCCTCGGCGTGGGCTCGTACGTGCCCGAGAAGGTGCTCACGAACGACGACCTGTCCGAGCTCGTCGAGACCTCGGACGAGTGGATCATGGAGCGCACGGGGATCAAGGAGCGCCACATCGCGGAGCCCGGCCAGGCCGCGAGCGACCTCGCGCTGCCGGCTTCCCGGCAGGCGCTCGAGCAGGCGGGGCTCAACCCGGCCGAGCTCGACCTCGTCGTCGTCGCCACGGTGACGCCCGACATGTTCTTCCCGTCGACCGCCTCACTGCTCGCGTCGGAGCTCGGCGCGCCAGACGCCGCGGCCTACGACCTTTCGGCCGGCTGCACCGGCTTCATGTACGCGCTCGCCCAGGCCTACGGAACTGTCGCCGGGGGACTGGCCCGCAACGCGCTCGTGGTCGGCGCGGAGACCCTCTCGAAGATCATTAACTGGCACGACCGCGCCACCTGCGTCCTCTTCGGAGACGGAGCCGGCGCAGTCGTCATCGGGCGCGTTCCCGACGGCGGCTTCCTCGGCTTCGAGCTCGGTTCCGACGGCGAGGGCGGGAAGGAGCTCTCGATGCCGGGCGGCGGTTCACGCAACCCTTCGAGCGCCGAAACCGTCGCACAAGAGATGCACTTTCTGCAGATGAACGGCCGCGAGGTCTACAAGTTCGCGACGCGGGTGCTCGTCTCGTCCGCGGAGAAGCTCCTCGACGAGATCGGGCGCACCGTGGACGACATCGATCTCTATGTGCCACATCAGGCGAACAAGCGAATCATCGACCACGCGGCATCGAAGCTCGGGATCCCGGAGGAGAAGGTGTTTGTCAACGTCGACCGGTACGGCAACACCTCCTCGGCGTCGATCCCGCTCTGCCTGGCTCAGGGCGTCAGCGAAGGGCGGCTGCAGGCGGGGACGCGGGTGCTGATGACCGGCATGGGAGCGGGGCTCACGTGGGGGTCGGCGTACACGGTCTGGGGTAACGGAACCGCATGAAGATCGCCTTCTGCTTCCCGGGCCAGGGCTCCCAGGACGTCGGCATGGGCCGTGCGTTCGCCGAGCGCTTCCCCGAGGCGCGCGCGGTCTACGACGAGGCCTCGGAGGCAGTCGGCTATGACGTCGCCCAGGTGTGTTTCGAGGGCCCGATCGAGAAGCTCACCCGCACCGACGTGCAGCAGCCGGCGCTCGTCGCGACCTCGCTGGCGTGCCTGCGCGCCGTCGAGACTGTCGGCATCAGGCCTGACTTCGTCGTCGGCCATTCGGTCGGGGAGTACTCGGCGCTCGCGGCCGCGGCCTCTCTCGCCGATCGCGAGGCGATCGCGCTCGTCCGCGAGCGTGGGCGCGCGATGGCGGAGGCCGCCGATCGGCACCCCGGCGCGATGGCCGCGGTCATCGGCCTCGAGGACTCCATCGTCGAAGAGCTCTGTGCCGGGATCGAGAACGTGTGGCCGGCGAACTACAACTGCCCCGGCCAGGTGGTGGTCTCCGGCGAGAACGCCGCGGTCGACCAGCTCATCGAGGAAGCCTCGGCCCGCGGGGCGCGGAAGACCGTGAAGCTCCGGGTGAGCGGGGCCTTCCACAGCCCGCTCGTCGAAGGAGCGGCCGAGATCCTTCGCCCGGCGCTCGAGACCGTGAGCTTCTCGAACCCGGTGACGCCGTTCATGTCCACGGTCACGGCGCGGGTCGAGGACGCGCAGCGGATAGGCGGACTGCTCGTCGAGCAGCTCACCGGCCCGGTCAAGTGGACACAGGCGGTCCGCGAGCTCGTCCAGCAGGGCGTGACGACGTTCGTCGAGATCGGGCCCGGCCAGGTGCTCAGCGGGCTGCTGCGGCGATGCGACCGCTCCCTGCGAACCGCCTCGGTCGGCGACCCCGAGTCGCTCGCCAAGCTGCAGGAGACCCTCTCCGCTGCCTAGCGAGTTCTGCTCTCTCGAGGGAAAAGTCGTCCTCGTCACCGGTGGGTCACGAGGAATCGGCGCCGCCATCTCCAGGGAGCTCGGGGCCGCGGGCGCCAAGGTGGCCGTCAACTACCGCTCCGACCAGGCAGCCGCCGACGAGATCGCCGGGGAGGTCGGCGGAATCGCCATGCAGGCCGACGTCTCCAGACCGGACGAGGCCGTCGCGCTCGTTGAGCGGGTCGAGTCCGAGCTCGGCGAGATCGATGCGCTCGTGAACAACGCCGGCGTCACGCGGGACACGCTCATCGCGCGCATGAGCGACGAGGACTGGGAGACGGTCATCGAGACCAATCTGCGCGGGCCGTTCAACACGTGTCGCGCGGTCGCCCGCAAGATGCTGAAGCGACGGGCGGGGTCGATCGTGAACATGTCCTCGGTCGTGGGCCTCCACGGCAACCCGGGCCAGGCGAACTACTCGGCGTCGAAAGCCGGGGTGATCGGGATGTCGAAGGCGCTTGCCCGCGAGCTCGGCTCCCGCGGGGTACGCGTCAACGTGATTGCGCCCGGCTACATCCAGACCGCCCTGACCGAGGTCATCTCCGAGGAGATGCGCCAGCTCATCCTCTCGAACACCGCGCTCGGCCGGCTCGGCGAGCCGGAAGATGTAGCGCGTGCGGTACGCTTTCTCTGCTCCGACGAGGCCGCGTTCATCACGGGCGAGGTGCTGCTCGTCGACGGTGGCCTGGGGATGTAGGGAGAGACTTTGAGTACGAACGGACGCAAACGCGTGGTCGTGACCGGAGTCGGCGCGGTGACGCCGCTCGGAAACGACGCCGAGACCTTTTGGACGAATCTCACCGCCGGAAAGAGCGGCGCTGCAGCCATCCAGCAGTTCGATCCGTCCGAGTTCGCGGTCCACTTCGCCTGCGAGCTGAAGGACTTCGACCCCACGAACTGGATCGAGCACCGCAAGGCGCGGAAGCTCGACCGCTTTGCGCAGATGATCGTTGCCGCAGCGCGGATGGCCGAAGCGGACTCCGGGTTCGAGATCGAGCCGGAGACGGACCGCGTGGGCGTCTCCGTCGCTACCGGAATCGGAGGCCTCAAGTCCTTCCAGGACTGCTACGACCAGCTGCTCGAGCGCGGCCCGGACCGCGTGAACCCTTTCTCGATCCCCGCGATCATCCCGAACATGGGGGCCGCCTGGGTCTCGATGGAGCTCGGGACGCGCGGTCCGCTCTGGTCGGAGTGCACGGCCTGCGCGGCGTCGAACATGGCCATCGGCCAGGCTCTCGACGACATCCGGCTCGGCCGGGCCGACGTCATGCTCGCCGGCGGAACCGAGGCGGGCATCACCAAGGTCGGCATCGGCGGCTTCGGCGCCATGCGCGCGCTGTCGCGCCGCAACGACGACCCCGAGAGCGCGAGCCGTCCCTTCGACGCCGAGCGCGACGGGTTCGTGATGGGTGAGGCCGGCGCCATCGTCGTCCTCGAAGAGCTCGAGCATGCGAGGGCGCGCGACGCCAAGATCTACGCCGAGCTCGGCGGCTACGGCATCTCCTCCGACGCCCAGCACATCACCGAGCCCGACCCGACCGGGGTGCACCCCGCGCGCGCGATGCGGATGGCGATGGACGATGCCGGGGTCGGCCCAGAGGACATCGACTACATCAACGCGCACGGCACGTCCACCCCGATCGGCGACGCGAGCGAGACCCGCGTGATCAAGAACGCGCTCGGCGAGGAGAAGGCGCGCAAGACGCCGGTCTCGTCGACGAAGGGCGCGACCGGTCACTGCCTCGGCGCGTCGGGCGCGATCGAGGCCATCACCTCGATCTTCGCGACGCAGCGCGACATCGTCCCGCCGACGATCAACTACGAGTACCCCGATCCCGAGTGCGATCTCGACTACATCCCCAACGAGTCGCGCGAGTGGAAGACCGACGTCGCCCTCTCGAACAACTTCGGGTTCGGCGGGCACAACGCCTGCCTGGTCATCAAGAAGTTCGAGGGGTAACGCCTCGTGGCCGTCGAACGCTGGGTCACGTTCGACGTGTACGGCACGATGATCGACTGGAGGGGCGGGATCCGCGAGGAGCTCGCGCGCCTCTGGCCGGACGACGACGCCGACCGCCTGCTCGAGCGCTACCACGAGCTGGAGCCGCAGGTGGAGGAGGGACGTGCGATCCCGTACCGCGAGGTCCTGGCCGAGACGCTCGCCCGCCTGGGCGCGGAGGAGGGTTTGGCGGTGCCGCCTGGTGAGGAGGGCGCGCTCGGCGACTCGCTCCCGTCCTGGCGGCCGTTCCCCGAGGTTCCGGGGGCCCTCGCCGAGCTGCGCGGCCGCGGCTTCAGGCTCGCCCCGCTCTCGAATACGGACCCTGAGTTCCTGGCCGCCTCGTTCGAGCGCATCGGTGTCCCCATCGACGGCCAGATCACCGCAGCCGATGCCGGCTCCTACAAGCCCGCCCACGGGCACTGGGAGCGGTTTTTCGAGCGCTACGGAGCCGACCGCGACCGGCACGTGCATGTGGCGGCGAGTCTCTTCCACGACATTGCGCCAGCCGAGGAGCTGAGCCTGAAGGCGGTCTGGATCAACCGCCTCGGGGAGACGAGCGACCTGCCGCGCGCTGCCGAGCTCAAGGACCTCTCGCGGCTCCCGGACGTCCTCGACGAGCTGGTCCCAGCTACCTTTTAGACCGTGTCGACCCTCCGGGCGCGCTGCCCCGACTGCCGGACGCTCACCGCGGTGGCTCTCGAGGGCGGGGAGTACGAATGCCACTCCTGCGGACGCACCTTCCGCGCCGGCCTCGTGCGCGTGCCGCGAGCGTGGGGCGAGGACGGCGAGTCGATGGTGGAAGCCGCGTTCCTCGAGCTGCCCTATCCGGAGGCCGGGGTCGTGGACGAGGACACGCTCACCGAGCAGACGCTCGCGCTAGCGTGCTCCCTGCCCGAGCGCCCGCTCGTCGTCGGCGGTTGCTGCTGCGCGCACGTGGGTGCCGTCGAGGCGCTCGCCACGCGGGTCGGACGGCTCGGCATCGTCTGGCTCGACGCGCACGGCGACCTGAACACGCCCGAGTCCTCGCCGAGTGGAAACGCGTGGGGCATGCCCCTGCGGATGCTGATCGACTCGGACACGGTGGCGGCGGAGGACGTGGCGCTCGTGGGCGCGCGCAACCTCGATCCTCCAGAGGAGAAATTCATTGCGGAGAGTGGCCTGCGCCTCGGCGAGGAGCGCGTGGCCGATGCGCTAGACGGCGTGGACGCCGTCTATGTCGCCTTCGACTGCGACGTGCTCGAGCCCGACTGTGGCGTCTCGATGTTCATGCCCGAGCCCGGAGGCCTGACCCCCGAAGCCGCCGAAGCCGTGCTCACGGAGGTGGCGCGGCACAAGCCCGTCGCGGGCCTCGGCTTCTCCGGCCTGGCGGCCGATCCCCAGAACGTCGCGGGCCTCGCACGGTTCTGCCAAGCGGTCGGCCTGTAATAGACCTGCGGGAGGCCTGAACAAGATGAGCGCCTGAGTCGCCGGAGCGCACTGAACGGTGCGATGCTACGTCCTCGGTCGCGCGGGTATGTGAACCGATACCCGCGCTCCCTGCGTCCGAGCCTCTCAGTCGTCCAGCGCACCCCTGCGACGAGGGCCCATCTTGTTCCGACCTCTAAGATAGGCCGGTCATGGCCAGCCGGATCGACGTCTCCATCGAGCACCGCGGGCCGGAACCGGAGAAGCCCGGGAAGCACCCGAACACGTGCCCGAGCTGCCACTCCCACTACCGGGACGAGGAGCTCGACGAGAACCTCTGGGTCTGCCCCCACTGCGGGCACCACTTCCCCGTGCGCGCCAGGCGCCGGGTCGAGCAGCTGGCCGATCGCGGCACCTTCGAAGAGCAGGACCAGGATCTGCGTTCGGCCGACCCTCTGGGCTTCTTCGATCTGCGGGCGTACACGGAGCGAATCGCCGAGGCCGAGGTGGCCACGGGGCTGGGAGACGCGCTCATCGCGGGCGCGGCCAGCATCGAGCGCCGGCCGTGCGAGCTGGCGGTCATGGATTTCGCCTTCATGGGCGGGTCGATGGGCAGCGCGGTCGGCGAGAAGTTCGCCCGAGCCTGCGAGCGCGCCGCCGAACGCGGCGTCCCGCTCGTCTGCATCACCGCCTCGGGCGGTGCCCGCATGCAGGAGGGGATCCTCTCGCTCATGCAGCTGCCGAAGACCGTCGCTGCGGTCGACATTCTCCACCGAAAGCCGTCCGCGTTCATCTCCGTGATGACGCACCCGACCACGGCAGGGGTGCTCGCGAGCTTTGCAAGCCTCGGTGATGTGATCGTCGCCGAGCCGGGTGCGCTGCTCGCCTTCACGGGTCCTCGCGTCGTGCAGCAGACTACGCGCGAAAAGCTGCCGGAAGATTTCGGGCTGGCCGAGTCGAACGCCCGCTTTGGCCACGTCGACGCGATCGTTCCACGCCCTGAGCTCAGGCCGTACCTGGGCAGGATCCTCGCTCTCTTCGCGAATGGCGACTGAGAGCTCAGAAGGGACGGTCGAGCAGCTCAGGCTTCGCGAGCGGCTCGCCCGGCTTCGAGAGCTCCCGCTGCTGCGCGGAGTCGGCGTCTCGGGCGAGATGGCGCGGCTTCAGCACCAGATCGACCGGATCGCGGAGGAGCCCAGCGCGGACGAGGTCTGGCGCGCGGTCGAGCTGGCGCGGCACCAGGACCGCCCGTACACCCTCGACTACGTCGAGCGGATCTTCGACGACTTCATCGAGTTGCATGGCGACCGCTCGTTTGCGGACGATGCGGCGCTCGTGACGGGCATCGGCCGTTTCAGAGGCGAGACGGTTGCCCTCGTCGGGCACCAGAAGGGGCGCGACATCCGCGAGCGCACGCACCGGAATTTCGGGATGACCTATCCGGAGGGCTACCGCAAGGCCATGCGCGTCATGGAGCTCGCCGACCGGCATCGCTTCCCCGTCTTCACGCTCGTCGACACTCCCGGGGCCTATCCGGGCGTCGTCGCCGAGCAGCACGGCCAGGGCGGCTGGATCGCGCGTTCGCAGCTGCTCATGCTCAGGCTCGGCATTCCGACCGTGTCCTGCATCATCGGCGAAGGTGGTTCGGGCGGCGCCGTTGCGATCGCCGTCGCAGACCGCGTCCTCATGCAGGAGAACGCGATCTACTCCGTCATCTCGCCGGAGGGCTGCGCCGCGATTCTCTGGCGCGACGCCGGCGAGGCGAAGAAGGCCGCCGCCGCGTTCAAGCCAGACGCGGTCCACTGTCTCGAGCTCGGCGTCAT
>JAICVP010000120.1 GCA_025935275.1 Thermoleophilia bacterium | reverse complement strand
TGGTAGAGGTACTGCCGCCTGCCGGCCGCGTCGACGCCGACGGCCTGGATGTGTCCGAAGGGATAGGAGCAGATCCACACGTCTTTCCAGGCCGGAGGAATGACGAGCGCCCGAATGCGCGCGAGAACCTCCTCGTCCTCGATCCGCTCCCCATGCTCGTCGAGGTATTCGAAGCCGCGCCCGCGAGCCCGGCGGACGATCCCGGGTCCTGAGCAGTCGCTACGGCGCAGACGTGGCATCAGACCGCCGTTCTTCCCTGCATGTGTCCCCGCTCAAACGGGCGGGCTAGCCTAACGCCGTGCCTTCTCTCCGCGTGCTCGTCGTCGCGCTCGTCGCCCTGCTCGCCGGCGTGGCCGCCGCCGCGGCTGCGGTCCTGCTCGTCGGAGACGACGACGGGCGCGCTGCGACCTCCGCCGCGGCCGCGGAGAGCGAGCCTCTGAGCGGCCCTGCGGTCCGCTTCAGCGGCACCGACGTCACGACGGGGGCGGTCGTCGGGTTGGGGAAGCTCGCAGGCGAGCCTGTGGTCGTGACCGTGTGGGCGTCCTGGTGTCCCGCCTGCCCGAAGCAGGCGGAGCCGCTGCGCCGATTTGCGGCCGCGCACAAGGAGACCGCCCTTTTCGCCGTCGACACCCAGGAGGACGCCGAGGCCGCGAAGGCTTTCCTGGACGCGAACGGCCTGAGCCTGCCGACGATCGCCGATGAGGACGGGCACATAGCGGCGAAGCTCGGCGTCCGCGAGCTCCCGACGACCATCTTCCTCACCTCGGAGCACCGGGTCGCGAGCATGTGGGAAGGCCCGGCCGGCCTCGGCCGCCTCAAGACGGGGCTGGCAGCCGCCCGTGCCGGCTAGCCGGGGCGACCAGCACACTTTGGGCGTGCGCGCGATCGTCCTGCTCGAAGAAGAGCCTCGCTTTCGGCCGTTCCCCTTCGCGCTGCCGGCGACGGCGGCGCTCACGACCTCGATCCGGAACGCCGAACGGCTGCTTTCGCGCTCGCCCGGGCGCTTCGACGGCCCGATCGCCTTCTGCCACGGCGTCTCGCCGGACGGCGCGGTCCTGCGCCGGTCGGGGCGCTACGCGGAGGCGATGGTCGTCTTCGAGGAGCCCACGCTCGCGTACAAGCTCGGCTTCGCGCTCGGCGTCCAGCTCTTCGTCGAGCGTGAGGAAGGCGTGGTTCTTTTCCAGCTTCGCGCGGCCTCGATCGGCCGCGACCCGCTGCTCTGGACCGCGTCCGCGTCGGGAGGGCTGATGCCCCGCGAAGAGCCACGCACCGCGGTGCTCGCCGACGCCGCCGAGGAGGTCGCGCTTCGGGAGGAGGATCTCGAAGGGTTCCGCCCGATCGCGATCTGCCTGAACGACGACTCGGGCTCGGCCCTCGTCGTCTACCACGCGCGGCTGAGGGCAGGCGCCGAGCCGGTGCCGGACGAGACCAAGGTCGCGGAGCTGCACTGGGCCGCATCACCGTCCGAGATCGGCGCGCAGGTGTCGGGCGACACGGTCGCCTGCTGGGAAGCGCTCGAGCGCTGGCGGGAGACCCTGCGCCAGGGCGCAGCCGCGTGATCTAGCGCTGAGCGCTCTGGGGCGGCGCTCGCAAACGGAGACAAGCGAGCACGCCCGAGACAGTACGAGTGGTACGGCGAGGGACTGCGAGCGCAGTCTCCTGCACGCGAGCGTCGTCAGGCGGAGGGCGTAGCCGGGCCTCGCCCGGCGGGAGTCCCGCCGGCCAGAGTGCTCAGGCCGCTTCTTCGGAGTCGGGGTCGCCGGTGACCTTGTTCCACCAGGTCGACTCCCGATCCTTCAGCTGGCTCTGGATCTGCTGGACATAGGTGGCGAGCTCGCTCTCCTTGTTCGAGAGCTTCTCCTCCAGCTGGGCCAGCTCGGCCTCGCGGCGCTCGAGCTTGTCCTCGCGGATCTCGACGTCGGCCTCGACGCTGGCCTCGCGCTGCTCGACGCTCATCTCGCGGTCGTCGAGCTCGCGCATCCGGTCGCGGATCGTTTCCTCCATCTCGGCGAGACGCTTCTCCTTGCGCTCGAGGCGCTTCTTGGCGGAGTCCGTGAGCTGCTCGTTGTTCTGCAGCTCCGCCTCGGTCTCGGCCAGCTCGCGCTCCCGCTCCTTGAGGCGCTCCTCGTACTCGTCGAGATCCCGCCCGCGGGCGCCTTCGGTCTCGACACGCGCGAGATGGGCCTCGCGCCGGCCGAGATCGGCCTCGCGCGCCGCAAGCTCGAGCTCACGGGCCTCGAAGTCCTTCAGCCGGGCAACCGCGTCTTCGGCGGCCTGGCCCTGGCCTGAAAGCTCTGCCTCGAGCCGCTGGGCGTCGCCGCGTAGGCGCTCCTGCTTGGCGAGCACTTCAGACTCGCGCTCCTCGATGACCTCTTGGCGCGCGGTCAGGGCGGCGAGCTGCTTCTGAAGCTCGCGCTCGCGGTGCGCCACGTTCTCGGCCGCGGAGCTGGTTGCCTTCTCCTGCTCGCGGACGGCGGCCTCGCGCTGTGCGAGGGCCTTCTCACGAGCCTCGTGGCGCGCCTTCGACTCGGCCTCGCGGCCCTCGATGGCGGCCTCGCGCTTGGCGATCTTCGCCTCCTGGGCGGCGAAGCTGGAGGCTTGCTTCTGGAACTGGGCCTCGCGGCGCTCGAAGTCCTTCGTCGCCTCCTTCAGCTCGCGCATGCGCGCCTCGACCTGCGCTTCGCGCTCGGTGGAGAGCGCGTCCTGGGCGACCACACGGTTCTCGAGCTCGGAGAGGCGCTCCTTCTCCGTGCGAACCATGGTCAGCTGCTCCGTGACGCGCCGCTCGCGCTCCTCCAGCTCGGCCTCGGCGGCGGCGAGCCGCGCGGCCCGCTCGTCGAGCTCGGCTGAACGGCCGCTCGTGTCCACGTGGAGCTCCGGCATGCGGGAGCGGGCGGCCTGCTCGAGGTCGGCGACCGCAGTCTGGAGGTCGCGTTCCCTGGCCAGCGCAGCGGCCAGCTCCCCGCGCAGAGCCTCGACGTCCGCGTCGGGCACCCCGTTCGCAGCGGGAAGCGGGGGCGCGAAGCCCTCGTCCCCGGGAACGGGCGGAACCTGAGCTTCGGCCTCGCCCTCGGGCGCACGGCCGAGCTTCGCCCGCAGGCCGGTGCCGAACCCGGTCTCGGTGTCGCTCGTGTGCGCGTGCTCGGCCATGTCTTCCGCAGCTGCCATCGGCTTAGAAGAAGATTCCCCGGAAGTTCAGGAAGGCCGGCCCGAGGATGATGATGAACATCGCCGGGAAGATGAACAGGGCGGTCGGGAAGAGCATCTTGATCGGCGCCTTCATCGCCTTCTCTTCGGCGGCGGCCTGACGCTTGTTTCTCGTGTCGGTCGCCTGGACGCGGAGGATGCGGCCCAGGGAGATACCCAGCTGGTCGGCCTGGATAATCGCGCGGACGAACGACGCGAGCTCGGAGGCCTCGACGCGGTCGACCATCTTGAGGAGCGCTTTGGCCCGCGTCTCGCCGATCCGCATCTCGCCGAGGGCGAGGGCGAACTCGTCGATGAGAGGCCCTTCCATGTGCTCGGTGAGCTTCTGGATCGCGGCGTCGAAGCCCAGTCCCGCTTCCACGCTGACCGCGAGGAGGTCGAGCGCGTCCGGCATCGCGGCCCGGATCTCGTCCCGGCGGCCGCGTGCCTTGAAGGACACGACGACGTCCGGGAGCATGAAGCCGAGGAGCGCGAAGACGACCGCGAGGACGATGGGAAAGGCTCCACCGACGATGCCGCCCAGGACGACCCCGCCGACGAGTCCGCCGATCGCGGCCGCAGCCTTCGAGGCGAGGAATGTCGTGGGCGAGATCACGCGGCCGAGGCCGGCGCCCATGAGGCGGGCGCTGACCGCGTCCACGGTCATCCGCGGGTTGATCTTGAGGACGCCGTGGGCGAGGCTCATTTTCATCGGATCGACGACGCGAGCGCCGAACGACTCCTCGGGCCGGCCGGTCGCGGCGCGGCGAGACTTTCCATACGTGGCAGCGCGGCGGATCGAGCCGTGTCGCTCGCGCGCCGGCAGAGTGGCCGCCTCGCCGATCAGATAGACGGCGGCCCCCAGGGATGCGATTGCGATGAAGAGAACGACGACCATTGGCTCCTAGCCTTTGAAGGAGACGATCTTCTTCAGGACCGCCGAGCCGATGCCCATCATCACGAGGAGGAGAAGGATGAGCTTGTGGCCGGTTGAGGTATAGAGAAGAGGCTCCATGTATGCGCGGTTGATGAGGTAGATGGCGCCGCCGACCACGAAGGGCAAGCCGACGAGGACGTACGCGGACATGCGGCCCATCGCGGTGAGGCCCCTGATCTTGCGGCGGAACTGCTGCCGCTGACGCACCGTGTCGGCGACCATGTCGAACAGGCTTGCGAGCGAGCCGCCGACCTGGCGCTGGATGGTGACCGCGCTCATGACGAACTCGAAGTTCTTCGAGCCGATGCGCGCAGCCATCTCGTTGAGGGCGTCGTCCATGGGCCGGCCGAGGCGGGCCTCGGTGAGGACGCGCTTGAACTCGCGCGCGGCCGGGTCGACACCCTCGTCGACGACGCTCTGCATGCCCTGGCGGAAGCTGTGCCCGGCCTTGAGCGAGGCGGCCATCGTGATGAGGATGTCCGGCAGCTGCTCCTCGAAGGCGTTCAGGCGCTTCCGCGCCTTCTGCAGAACGACGAGGTACGGGATCGAGGCGCCGCCGACGAAGGCGAGCGGGATAGCCCACACGGGCGGCTCGAAGAGCGCGGCGACGAAGCCCGCGACGAGGCCGGCGGCAAGGATGATGTACGCGAACTCCGCCGTCTTCAACGGCACGTCTGCGCGCTGCAGGACCTGGTCGAGCTTCTTCCAATGCCGGAACTTCCCGAAGACGCTCTCGGTCGCCTTGAAGAGCGGGGCGAAAAACGCAACTTTGCGGCTCTCGCCCTCGCGCTTGACGACCTGGCGATTGTGGCTCGCCGTGTGCGGCTCGATCCGGCCCTTGAGCCACGTTCCCTTCGGCGCTGCGAGCGCGAAGGCCACGGCGAGAAGGGCAAGGAGCCCGACGACGCCCGCGAGGACCGGCAGGCCCCAGTCGCTCGTGTAGAAGAACGAGGGCAGGACGGGCGACGGGCCCTTGGGCGCAGGAGGCGCCTGGCCCGGAGCCGTCACGGTCTGGGTGACGTCGTCACCGCCGGGGAACTTCACGGTCAGCTCCAGCTGATCCCCGGGGCGCGCGTTCGTCATGTACTCCATCTGCCACGTCCGGCGCAGATCCTGGGCGATCGAGTTGTAGACCTCCGCGAGGACCTCGGGCGAAGCGGCGCTGTAGTACTGGCCGCTCGTGTCCGCGGCGATCTGCCTCACGGAGTCGGGCGAGAACTGGTTGCCCTCGATCCCGATCGCGTAGACGGCCACGCCGGCGTCCTGTGCAGCCTGAATCGCATCGTCCAGGGACGCGCCCTCGGGAGACTCGTTGTCCCCGTCGGTGAGGAGGATGAGGATGCGCGCCGGCATGGTCTCACCCGCGAGGAGGTGCGAGCCGTCGACCACGGCGTCGTAGAGCGCGGTGCCGCGCACGGTGTCGGGCGTGATCGTCCTGAGCGCCGAGTCGGCGTCGGTGGTCGACGTCGAGAAGCCCGTGAGGGAGAACGCCGTCGAGCCGAACGCCAGCACGGACACGCGGTCGGCCGGCGGCTTGGCCGCGACGAATGCGCGCGCGGCGGCAGTGGCCTGGTCGAGAGCCTGACCGGCCATCGACTGCGAGCGGTCGATCGCGATGACGACGCTCTTGGACGCGCCGACGTTCGTCGCCTCGAGGCCCGCGACGGGCTGGCCGTTCTGCGTCAACCCGGGAGCGGTCGTCGAGGTCGACGGCGCGAGCACCGTCAGCTTGATGCGCGGGAACTCGACGGTGTCGACGGCCTTGACGTCCCCCGCCGCGTAGGCGGCCGGGGCGAGGACGAGGACGGCGAGGAGTGCGAGAAACGCTCGTCTCACTGGAACCCGCCGTAGCTCGCCGCGGTGAAGCTGGGCCTGAAGTTCGGGTCTTCCTGCTGGAAGAAGGTCGCCGGCAGGGTGACCCCGTTGGCGGCCAGCTTCTCGAGGAAGTGAGGCTTGAGGCCGGTGCAGCTGAGCGGCGAGAGCAGCCGGCTGATCTGTGCCGCTGCGCTCTCCTCGTCCGGAGGCCTCGCGAGGAAGATGTCCTGCAGCGTGATCACGTCCGACTCCATCCGGAGCACCTCGGTCACGTGGCTGATCCGGCGCGAGCCGTCCACGAGGCGGGTGATCTGGATGAGCAGGTCGAATGCGCTCGCCACCTGCTCGCGGATCGCGCGGAGCGGGAGCTCGACGCCGGCCGTCAGGACGAGCGTCTCGAGACGGGCCAGCGCGTCGCGCGGCGAGTTGGCGTGGATCGTGGTCAGCGAGCCTTCGTGGCCCGTGTTCATCGCCTGGAGCATGTCCAGGGTCTCCGGGCCGCGGACCTCGCCGACGATGATCCGGTCGGGGCGCATACGCAGGGCGTTACGGACGAGCTCGCGGATCTTGACCTCGCCCTGGCCTTCGATGTTCGGCGGGCGGGCCTCCAGCGTGATCACGTGATCCTGCTGGAGCTGGAGCTCGGCCGCGTCCTCGATCGTGATGATGCGCTCGTCGCCGGGGATGTA
>JAICVP010000077.1 GCA_025935275.1 Thermoleophilia bacterium | reverse complement strand
CTGCCGGTCGAGGTGCCCTCGGACACCATCAACAAGGTCTGCGCCTCCAGCATCCGCGCCGTTCAGATCGCCGACCAGATGATCCGCTCCGGCGACCACAGCGTCATCGTCGCCGGCGGCATGGAGTCGATGACGAATGCGCCCTACGTGCTCAAGAAGGCGCGCTTCGGCTACCGGCTCGGCGACGGGTCGCTGATCGACCTCATGACTCACGACGGACTGACCTCCACCTTCGACCAGAAGCACATGGTCGAGCAGGCGTCCTTCGTCTCGCGCGAGCTCGGCATCTCCCGGGAGGATCAGGACCGCTGGGCGCTCCGCTCCCACGAGCGCGCTGTGAACGCGATGGACAACCACCTCTTCGACGACGAGCTCGTCGCCGTCGGCGACGTGACCGCCGACGAAGGGCCGCGGCGCGACACGTCCTACGAGAAGCTCTCGTCCTTGAAGCCCGTGTTCGACCCCGAGGGCACGACCACGGCGGGGAACGCCCCCGGGGTCAACGACGGCGCGGGTGCTCTCGTGCTCACGAGCGACGAATACGCCAAGGCACACGGTCTCGAGGTGCTGGCCACGATCGTCGCCCAGGCCTATGTCGCCGACGAGTTCGCCTATCTCGCGCGCACCCCCGCCAAGGCGGGGACGAAGGCGCTCGACAAGGCCGGGAAGACGATCGGCGACGTCGAGCGCGTCGAGCTGAACGAGGCCTTCTCCTCCGTCGTCGTCCACTCCGCCGAGTTGCTCGGCGCCGATCCGGAGCGCGTCAACGTGAACGGAGGCGCGGTCGCCCTCGGCCATCCCATCGGCGCCTCCGGGGCCCGGATCCTCACGACGATGGTGCACGACCTGCGCCGGAATGGCGGCGGGCTTGGCCTCGCCGCCATCTGCTCGGGCGGCGGCGGCGGCGACGCCGTTCTCATCGAGGTCTAGAGACCGCTCGCCCAGGCGTGTCCTACCGCGCGGGGCCGGGTAGGGAAGCCCATGGCCACCCGCGCCCTTCCGGTCCGCACCGACAGCCTGCGCGATGCGGCCCACGACGTCGCCACGTGCTTCTCCGAGCACAACCTGCTGACCTACGCGTCTGCGATCGCGTTCCGAGCCCTTGTCGCGCTCGTCCCGCTCACGCTCCTCGGACTGGCCCTTCTCGGCACGTTCGGCCTCGAAGACGTGTGGACGGACACGATCGCCCCGGCGCTCCAGGCCCACCTGACGCAGCCCGTGTCCAGCGCGATCGACTTCACCGTGCAGCAGATCTTCACGAGCGACAAGGCGCCCCTCATCGCGCTCGCGGTGGCGTTGGTCGTCTGGGACATGACCTGGGCGGTGAACGCTGTCATGCAGGCGCTGAACCGCATCCACGAGGTGGAGGAGAGCCGCTCGAAGCTGCGGCGGCTGGGAGTCGCGGCGGGGCTGGGCGTCGCGGTCGTCGCCTGCTTGATCGCTGCTGTCCTGGTCCAGGTGCTCGCCCCCTCGATGACCGACGGTGTGCTCGACACCCTTCTCAGCATCCTGCGCTGGCCCGTTGCGATCGTGTTCCTCTGGGCGGCGGTGACGCTGCTCTTTCGCTACGCGCCGGCCGAAAGGCCCGATGTCCGCTGGGCGAGCGCAGGCTCCCTCCTCGTCATCGCCACCTGGCTCGTCGCCTCCGCACTCTTCCGCGGCTGGGTCACGGAGGTGGCGAACTTCAAGAGCGCCACGGGGAGCCTGACGGTGTTCCTGGTGCTCACGTCCTACATCCTCGTCTCGGCGACGATCTTCCTCATCGGCGCGGAGGTCGACGAACGGGCGCGAAAGGAGAAGCGGCGCTCATAAGCTGTCGTTTGTGAGCTTCGAGCACGTCCTCGTCGTCGGCGCGGGCCAGATGGGCGGCGGCATCGCACAGGTGCTCGCCGCGTCCGGGCGGCAGGTGTCGCTCCACGATGCGGCCCCGGGCGCGGTCGACCGCGGGCTCGCCGTGATGGCGAAAAGCCTGGAGCGCCTGGCTGCGAAGGGCGCCGAGGTCGATCCTGCGGAGGTGCTCGGCCGCGTCTCGCCGGTGGACGGGATCGTGCCCGCCGACCTGATGATCGAGGCCGTCGTCGAGGATCAGGCCGTGAAGGAAGCGATCTTCCGCGAGGCCGACGCGGTGCTTCCGGCAGAGGCGATCCTCGCCTCGAACACGTCCTCGATCCCGATCGCGTCGCTCGCCGCCGCGACGAGCCGGCCGGACAAGGTCATCGGGATGCATTTCTTCAACCCCGTCCCGGTGATGGCGCTCGTCGAGGTCGTGAGCACCAAGGAGACGTCGCCGGAGACGAGGGGAGCAGTGGTCGAGCTCGCGCAGGAGCTCGGCAAGACGCCTGCCGAGGCGAACGACTTTCCCGGCTTCGTCTCGAACCGGATCCTCCTGCCCTTCATCAACGAGGCCGTCTGGGCGCTCCATGAGGGCGTGGCCGAGCCGGAGGCAATCGACACGATCGCGAAGCTGGGGTTCAACCATCCGATGGGGCCGCTCGCGCTCGCCGACCTGATCGGGCTCGACACCTGCGTGGCGATCCTCGAGGTTCTCAGGGATGGGCTCGGCGACGAGCGCTACGAGCCATGCCCGCTCCTCCGCGAGCACGTCGCCGCCGGGCGGCTCGGGCGGAAGTCCGGCGCCGGCTTCTACTCGTACGAATCACCCTAAAGAGTTAGGCCATCTGGCCCGATACAGAGGGCTACTGGCGATTTTCGGGGGGACTTTGGCGGAATGCGCATCCTGCTCGTGGACGACGACGCCGGCTTGCGGGCGTTGCTGAGGACGACCTTCGAGGCGGTGGACGTCGAGCTGGAGGAGGCCGAGGATGCACCAGGCGCGACGGAGGCGGTGCGAAAGAACCGTCCCGACGTGGTCGTCCTCGACGTGCGCATGCCGGGCGGAAGCGGGCTCGACCTCTGCCGCGCCCTGAAGGCCGACCCCGCTACGAACGCAATCTCGGTCGTCCTCCTCACCGGCTCGGACGGGGGCACCGCCGAGTCCGCCGCCGCAGCCGGCGCCGATGCCTTCCTCCGCAAGCCGTTCAGTCCTCTCGAGCTTCTGTCGATCGTGGAGCGCCTGGCCGGCGGGCTGCACCCGGTGCCGTTCCGGGCCTCCCGCGCCGACAGCGTCTCCGAGCAGCTCCAGCTCTACGCACGAGACCTGCGGCATCTCCTCGAGATCGAGCGGGGGCAGCGTCTGCTCCTTGCCGAGGGCTATCGCGAGACCGTCACAGCGCTCGCAACCGCGCTCGAATCCAAGGACAGCGGGACGGGCATCCACTCGCAGCGCGTCCAGCGCTACGCGCTCGAGCTGGCGCGCTCGCTCGGGAGCGACCTCGTGGAGGATCCGAGCGCGGAATATGGCTTCCTGCTCCACGACGTCGGCAAGATCGGGATCCCGGACAGCATTCTCCAGAAGCCCGGACCGCTCACCCAGGAGGAGCGGTCGCAGATGCAGACTCACACGGTGCTCGGCGAGCAGATGCTGGGCGGCGTTGCGTTCCTGCAAGGCGCCGGGCTGGCGATCGTCCGCTCGCACCACGAGCGCTGGGACGGAGCCGGCTACCCGGACGGGCTGGAAGGGAGCGACATACCGCTCGGCGCGCGGGTCTTCGCCGTCGCGGACACGCTCGATGCGATGACCAGCGACCGTCCCTACCGTCGCGCTCTGCCCTGGCTGTCGGCCGGAGCCGAGATCCTCCGCGGGCGGGGCGGCCAGTTCGACCCGGCCGTCGTGGGAGCTTTTCAGGACGCTGAGCCGCGGCTCCAGGCCGTGTACGTAGAGCTCAAAGCGGCCTGACTCACCCCTTTTTGGGTATTCGTCGGGCGCTTCGCGGAGCCGATTCTTGTGGCATGCGCCGCTTGCTGCCACTCGCGCTCGTGGTTTCGGCCCTCGGTGTCTTCACCGGCTGCTCTGGCGTGGATGCGCAGAAGGCGCAGGGCATCCTCGAGGAGTCGACGACTGCGATGGCCGACGTCAAGTCGGTCTCCTTCGCGATGCGCATGTGGACCTCCGGCGGACCGGCCGGGAGCGATTTCACGGTGGTCATGCACGGCGGCGGCTACCAGAAGGGCAAGCGGGCGGGCGAGTCGTACCTCACGATGAACGCGAGCGACGTCCCGGGGATGGGCGCGATGACGATCGTGATCCGCCACAACGTCCTGTACGTGAAGGCGGGCGGCTCGTGGTCGCGTGTGCCCGCCCCCGCAGACCAGTCGGCCGCCGACCCGCTCGCCGGCTTCGACATCACGCAGTACGTCACCGACGTTCACGTCGAGGGGGGCGTGGACATCGCCGGGGAACCGATGGACCGGATCACGGGCGTGATCGACACCTCGGACGCGCTGAGCGGAATCCTCGGCACGCTCGGCGGCAGCGGCGCGTCGGGCCTCGGCGATGCCTCCGACGTGCTCGGCGACATTCGCGCGGTCCTCTACGTCTCGCAGACGACTCACCTGCCGATGCGGACGCTCATCGACATGCCCATGCACGTCGCCGGCGAGACCATCACGATGCACATGGACCTCGTCATCACCGGGGTCAACAACCCGGTCTCGATTCCTTCGGTGGGCTAGACCGGGCCGCGCGGCCCGGGCTCTATACTCGCCGCCCGATGAGCCGTAGCCGCGACGAGCCGGTCCGCCTGACGAAGATCTACACCCGCGGGGGCGACAAGGGGGAGACGAGCCTCGGCGACGGAAAGCGCGTGCCGAAGACCGACCTGCGCATCGCGGCCTACGGCACCGTCGACGAGCTCAACTCGTTCCTCGGTCTCGCGCTCGCTGCGGGCGACCTGCCGGCCGAGTTCCGCCCGTGGCTCGAGGGTGTGCAGAACGATCTCTTCGACGTGGGCGCCGATCTGTCGGTTCCGCTTTCCGACGGACGAGAGCGGCTGCGCGTGGAGCAGTCCCAGGTCGACGGGCTGGAGGAGCTCTGCGACCAGGTCAACGAGCGCCTCGAGCCGCTGAAGAGCTTCGTCCTCCCAGGCGGCGGCGAGGCCGCGGCGCGACTCCACGTCGCGCGGGCGGTCTGCCGGCGGGCCGAGCGCGAGGCGGTCGCGCTCGCAGAGGCCGAGGACGCAAGCCCGGTCGCGCTCGCCTACCTGAACCGGCTCTCGGATCTGCTCTTCATCCTCGCCCGGGCCGCAGTGAGCGGCGAGGAGCCCCTCTGGAAGCCTGGCGCCTCGCGCTAGCGGCCGCCGCGTCCTTCGGGGCGGGTGTGCTCGGCGGGGCTGTCGGACTCGTGCTCGGGAGCCTGCGGCTGCCGGCTGTCATCCTTGCCTCGGGCAGTGCAGCGACGGCTGCAGGGACGAACATTGCGGTCAGCGCCGCCTCGGCGCTCACGGGTGGGATCGCCCATGCGCGGGCCGGCCGCGTCGACTGGCGCATCGCCGCCTGGATGACGCCGCCGTCGGTCGCTGCCGCGTTCCTCGGCGGATACTTCGGTGGGCGCATACCGGAGTCACTTCTGCTCGCGGGCATCGCCGCAGCGCTCCTCTGGAACGGCGTCCAGCTCCTCCTCGAGCTCGGCGTGCCGCCTCGGGCCCAAAGACCCAGGCTCGCCGCCGTCGCTGCGGGCGCGGTCATCGGCGCCATCGGTGGCGCTGTCGGGCTCATCCTCGGCACGCTGCGCATGCCGGCCCTGCTCGGGCGCGTCGGGCTTCCCGCGGCCCGGGCGGTGGGGACGAACCTCGTGGTCGGCTTCTTTTTGGGCGTCGCCGGGTTCGCCGGTCACGTCACCCGGCTCGAGGTCGACTGGCCGGTCCTCGCGGTCAGCGTCGCCGCAGCCG
The DNA here is from genome assembly GCA_025935275.1 of Thermoleophilia bacterium. GTDB lineage: Bacteria > Actinomycetota > Thermoleophilia > Gaiellales > Gaiellaceae > DATEOR01. The sequence goes on along the minus strand of JAICVP010000077.1, from coordinate 2,744 downwards.
TTCCGGGCACGTTGCTCGGCGCCCGGCTGACCGGCCGGATGTCGGAGCGGACGCTGAAGCGCGCGATCGGCGCTGCACTGGTCGCCGTCGGCCTGGCTATCGCGGTCGAGGCCGCGCTCTAGCCGACCAGGCCGAACGCGCGGCGGACGGCGGAGGCGGCGCCGCGGAGCAGCCGCTCGTCCCAGAAGAGGATCGGGCCGTCGACGTTCTCCGCAGGCGCGACCGGAGCGATCAGCCGTCGCCTCGCGCGCAGCGCCATGGCGCCGGCTCCGAGAAAGAGGGTCGCCAAAAGCACGAGACCCGCCGTGCGGCGGGCGTTCGAGACCTCGGTTGCGTTGAAGCGCTCCGGCTCCGCCTCTGCGGCGACTGCCTTTGTCTCGGGATCCGCGGGCCCAGCGTCCATTGGAGGAGCGTCCGTCGGCGGAGTGTCGGTCGGCGTATAGGTGGGCGGAGGCGAAGTCGGAGGAGGAGTCGTGGTGGGCGGGTAGGTCGGTGGGGGAGTGGTCGTCGCGCCGTAGTTCGTGGCCGGGCGGCTCGAGCGGCCCTTCGAGACCGTGAGCGGGACCGCCGAGCCGCGGGTGACGAGCCCGCTCTTCCCCGCGGAGACGACCGAGCCCTTCGGAACGCTCGAGGAGAAGACGTAGCTGATCGTGCCGGTCTTGAGGCCGCGCTTCGAGAGGGCCGTCTTCGCCTTGGCGAGCGTGAGCTTCGCCACCTTGGGGACGACGACGAGGGCGAAGGTCTTGCCGCTCACATTCCCGGCCGCATCACGGGCGGCCACCTGGAAGGAGCGCGTGTCGCTCTGCGAGAACGCGCCCAGGTCGGCCGAGAGCTGCGACGCCGCGACGGTCTGCGCGACCGCGCCGTTCGCGTAGACGACGTAGGCGTCGACGAGCCCGCTGTTGTCGGTGCTGGCTTTCCAGCTGAGGACGAGGCGGCCGGCGTCGTTCTTCCCCTTGAAGCTCTTGGGCTTCGTCGGCACGGCCAGGTCGCGCAGCAGCGTGAAGGTGCCCGTCGCGCGCGTGAGGAGGTGCACGGTGTCGCCGTCCTTGTAGAAGCCGCGCTGGGCGCCGCCCGGGAGGCTCGTGCCGCCGAGCCGGGCGATCGGCTGCCAGGCGGAGCCGTTGAGGAACGCGGGGACGACGTGGCCGGAGCCATTCGTCAGCGTGAGGTCGACGGCGCCGTCGAAGCTCGTCACCGGGCTTTCTGAGAGCGCCCAGTATGCGGAGACGTCGTAGATGTCGCCTGCGGCGGAGAAGCCGGGCGAGACTGCGCCCGCCGCGCGGGGATCGACCTTCGCGACGAGCCAGTCGCCGACCGGGGCGCCGCTCCAGGCTCCCGCAGGGATCCGCAGCTCGCCGTTACCGTTCGTGAGCGCCACGTTCATCACCGACGAGGGGTACGAGTTCTTCTCGATGTACGGGTAGTCGCCGACGGTCGTGTTCCAGACCGTGAAGTGGATGCGGATGGGCGTGCGGTTGCCCGCGAGGTCCTGGAGCTCGCCGCTCAGCGTGTGGGGGCCCGCCGCGAAGGCCTGCGTGAACGTCACCGTGGCGCCGGAGACGGCTCCGGAGACCGGCGTCTCGTCGATCTCCGAGCCCGCGACGTCGGTGAGATCCTCGTTGGCGGTGACGACGAGCGAGCTCGCGGAGGCGACCTTCGACCCGTCGTTGGGCCCCGAAGACGAGAGCGTCGGCGCGGTGTTGTCCACGCGCCGGTCGTCGACCGAGGCCGAGGTGGTCACATTGCCCGCGTTGTCCGTGACGCGGACGCGGAGGTCGTAGAGCCCGTCGGCGACGCCGGTCGTGTTCCACGAGGCCGAGACGTTCGTCCACGTGCCGGTGCCGGCCGGAGAGCGCTGGTAGGTCACCGTGGCCACGCCCGAGCCCGTGTCGCCCGTCGTCGAGGTGAGGCTCACCGTGCCGCGGAGGTACGCGCCCGGGTCGCCCATGGTCGCGGTCGGATTCGTGTTGTCGACGCGGCGGTCCTCGACGACCGTGGAGCCGAAGGTGTTGCCGGCGTTGTCGGTGACGACGATGCGCAGGTCGTGGAGGCCGTCGGCGACCCCGGTGGTGTCCCACGAGGCCGTGTACGGAGAGCTCGCGTCGGTCGAGATCGTGGTCCACGTGCCCGCGTCGGCGGGGGAAGACTGGAAGTCCACCTGCTGGACGCCGACGCCCGTGTCGCTCGGCGAAGCGGAGAGGTTGACCGTGCCCCGAAGCGGGCTGCCCGGGTCTGTGAGGCCGCCGCCCGGCGCGGTTGCGTCCACCGTCCACGTGAACACCGCGGCGCTCGCGTCCGTGTTGCCGGCCGTGTCAGTGCTTCGCACCCTGAAGGAGTGGCTGCCGTCGGCCAGGCCGTTATAGGACGCGGGGCTCGTGCAGGAGGCGAACGACCCGCCGTCCAGGCGGCACTCGAACGTCGCGCCGGGCTCGGTCGAGGTGAAGGTGAAGTTCGCGCTCGACGAGCTGCTCGGATTCGACGGGTTGGCCGTGATCGTCGTGTCCGGAGCGGTCGTGTCGACCGTCCACGCGTGGGTCTGCGGGAGAGCTTCGGTGTTGCCGGCCGCGTCCGTCGCCTGGACGTCGAAGGTGTGTGCGCCCTGGGCGAGGGACGAATAGCTCGCCGGGCTCGAGCAGGACGCGAACGACGCGCCGTCGAGGCGGCACTGGAAGCTGACTCCGCCGTCACTCGCGCTGAAGTCGAAGGTTGCGCCCGTCGCGTTCGTCGAGGCGGCGGGTGCG
>JAICVP010000090.1 GCA_025935275.1 Thermoleophilia bacterium | reverse complement strand
GAAGGCTCCTACGAGATCGTCTGCCCGCATTGCAGCAAGCCTTTCGAGGCCGAGCTCATGACCGGCGGGTCCGATCGGCACGTGGGGTTCAAGTGCCCGCACTGCCGGCTCTTCGTCGCCTACGAGCGGGCCGGCGTCGACGACGAGGAACAAGAAGCGCCTTAGGTTCAAGCGTTCGCGCCCGTAACCCGATAGAGGGATCGTGGCCGCGGACGCTCGCACCGACCTCGCCCCTCCCCGGGCGCATTCACTCGCTGCCGTTCGCATAACGCCCGTCCAGGTGCTCGTGCTCGTCGTCGCCGCGAGCGCCATCGGGCGCACGCTGGCAGCGTGGGGCCGCGCGACGCCGATCTATTTCCCGGACGAGTACATCTACTCGGAGGTCGGCCGCTCCATCGCCGAGCACGGCCGCCCGCTCGTGCGCGGGGCCTCGGCGCATTTCCCGGCCCTGCTGCAGCCGATCCTCACCGCCCCCGCTTGGCTCTTCGACGACGTCGGCACGTCCTACCGGACCATCCAGGTGATCAACGCCGTCGTAATGTCGCTCGGAGCCGTGGCGATCTTCTGGCTCGCCCGCCGGCTCGGAATCGGACAGTGGCTGGCAGTCGCCCTGGCGGCCTTCACCCTGGCGATCCCGGACATGAACTACTCGGCCTGGATCCTCGCCGACCCGTTTGCCTTCCCGCTCGTCCTCGCCTCCGTCGCGGCCGCGACCGCCGCCCTCGACAAGCCGACGAAGCGGACGCAGGTCGCCTTCGTCCTCTGCGCGGGGCTCGCCACGTTCGCCCGTGTCCAATTCGTGGTGCTGCCCGTGTGCTTCGTCGCCGCGGTGGTCATCGCGGGCCTCCGCGAACGGCGGCTCAAGGCGGCGATCCGGGAGCAGCGGCTCGTCCTCGGGCTCCTGGCGCTGGGCGTCCTCCCGGTGTTCCTCGCCGGACCACGCAGCGTGCTCGGCTACTACGACAGCGTGGTGAGCCTCGACCTCTCGCCGCTTCCGATCCTGCGCTGGATGGGCTCGGACGGAATGCTCCTCCTCTACTCGTCGGGGTGGGTACTCGTCCCGGGCGCGCTCCTGGGCCTCGCGCTTGCGCTGTGGAAGCCACGCTCACGCGCGGAGTTCGGGTTCGCCGCGTTCTCGAGCCTCGTCGCGCTCGCAGTGGTCTTCGAGGCGGCCCTCTACGCAGCGAACGGCGCCGACCGGATCCAGGAGCGCTATTTCTTCGCAGTCCTGCCGCTCATCGGTGTCCTTTTCGCCCTCTTCGCGACGCGCGGCTTCCCCCATCGCGTCCCGCACGCGCTGATCGCCGGCGCGGCGCTCGCCCTCTCCGCCCGCGTGCCGCTCGCCGGGTTCTCGGCGGCCGACGGAAAGAGCAACTCGCCGCTCCTCTTCGCGGTCGGCATCCTGGAGCAGAAGATTGGCGATGTCGGACTGGCCTCGCTCGCCATCGCCATCACGGTTGCCCTCCTATCCCTCGTGGCGGCCGCCATGGGATTTCTTCCGCGTTTCGCCGCACCCGTCCTGGTCGCGGTTGCGATCGTCGCGGCCTCCGTCGCCTCGGTCGGAACGGTCACGTTCGGACACCAGGCGGCGTCCAACGTCTACGACACGACACTCTGGCCGGACCCGGCGTACGTCGACCACGCGGAGCTCGGGAACGTCGCCCTGCTGGCCGCTCCGTCCAACGACCGCGGCTTCACGACGGAGCAGCTCTTCTGGAACCGGTCGATCGACCGCCTGCTCGTGCTTCCGGACGCCTCGCCGCCGGACGCGTTCGCCTTCGAGCAGGCCACGATCGGAGACGACGGCAGCATCCTCATCGAAGGGAAGACCTACACCGGCCCGCTGCTCGTCGATTCCTTCGGCGCGACCGCGGAGCTCCGGGGCGCGGAGCAGGTCGCGCGAACGCGCATCTACCGGCTCTGGAGGCCGGAAGGCACGCCGCGGCTGTCGCTCTACGTCGTCAACCGCTTCTACGACGGCTGGCTCGGCCTGACCGGGTCGGTCAAGCTCTGGCCGGACGAGGGCGAGAAGCTCGCCGGACGGCTGGGTCTCGCGCTCAGCCTCCCGCCGGGCCTGCCCGAGACGGAAATGCGCATGAAGCTTCCGGACGGGACCCTGAAGGAGGTCGACGTCAAGCCCGGAGAGGTCGTGCCCGTGAGCATGCCGGTGTGCTCGTCAGGGCCTTGGTCGGCGACCTACGAGGGGCCGGTGACCACGAACTTCGGCGAGCGGCTCGTCACCGTGCGCATGACGAAGCCGATCTACACGCCCGACCCGAGCGCCTGCTGATCAGACGCAGTCTTTGAGGCCCTGGGCCTCGGGGAGCGACTCGAGCTTCTTCAACGTGTTGTTCTCGATCTGGCGGATGCGCTCGCGCGTGACGCCGAAGGCACGGCCGACCTCTTCGAGCGTCCGCGGGCTCTCGCCCTTGAGGCCGAAGCGAAGCTCGATCACCTTGCGCTCCCGCTCCGGGAGGGAGTCGAGCGCGCGGTCGATGTCCTCCCGGCGGAGGTTCAAAGAGGCCGAGTCGAACGGTGACTCCGCCTGGTCGTCCTGGACGAAATCCCCGAGCTCCGATTCCTCTTCCTCGCCGATCGGCTTCTCGAGGGAGACGGGCAGCTGCGACATCCGCAGGATCTCCCGGACCTCGGCGGTCGTCATCTCGAGCTCGGCGGCGATCTCGTCGGGTCGCGGCTCGCGTCCCAGCCGCTGCACCAGCTGGCGCTCGATGTGCACGACCTTGTTCAGCTTCTCGACCATGTGCACGGGGATGCGGATCGTCCTCGCCTTGTCGGCGATCGCCCGCGTCACCGCCTGGCGGATCCACCAGGTGGCGTAGGTCGAGAACTTGTAGCCCTTGCGGTAATCGAACTTCTCCACCGCGCGGATGAGGCCGAGCGAGCCTTCCTGGATGAGGTCGAGGAAGCTGAGCCCGCGCCCGAGGTAGGCCTTGGCGATCGAGACCACGAGCCGGAGGTTCGCCTCGATCATCTGGGTCTTCGCGCTCATGTCGCCGCGCTCGATGCGCTTGGCGAGGTAGACCTCCTGGTCTGCGGTCAGCAGCGGGACTTTCCCGATCTCTCTCAGGTAGAGGCGGAGCGAGTCGAGCGACGGCTCCACGGTGAGGTCGAGCTTCGGTCCCGCCTTCTCCTCCTCGGCGAGAGCGGGCTGCTCGTGCGGCGGCGCCTTGTGCTCGACGCCTTCGACCAGTTCGATCCCGTGGTCGATCAGATAGGTGTAGAAGTCCTCGACCTGCTCTTTGGTGAGGTCGACTTCTTCCAGCCCGGCGACGATCTCGTCGTAGGAGAGGAACCCCTTTTCCTGCCCTTCAGTGACGAGCTTGTGCAGCTCTTCGATGTCGGGCAGCGAGATGTCGACCGTGAGCATTGCTCTCCCTCTGCTTCTCGTTACCTCTGCTACTTGACGCCTACGGAACGAAAAGAGCCGGAGAGATCCAGCATCCCCCGGCTCACAGGCACATCAGGCCGGGGATTCTACAACTGTTTGCGAAAAGCGGAAGGGCGATTTCAGGATTCGGCGACTACCTCTCCGACCGCCTCCCCGCGGCTGTTGCGAATGGTGCTGACCCTGAGGTCGGCCAGGTCGAGGAGGAGCGCCGCCGCGGGCAGGAGCCCGCGGCTCGAGCCGTCGTCCGATTTGAGCGCGAGCGCCGAGCCGTCTTCGAGGCCGATGCAGAGCACGCCTTCGGCCCCGCCCTTGGCCACCGCGCCGGAAACGGCCTGCATCACTTCGGTCGCCGCCGAGCCCGGCCCCTCCACGAGCGCCGGGTGTGCGCGCATGGCCGAGGCGATGCGATCGGCGCCCTCGAGCTCGTTCCGGACGAGGCGCCCGAAAGACGCGGCCATGCGCTCCAGGGAGAGGCCGAAGGTCGGGACACCGCAGCCGTCGACGGCAACCGGGACCTGGCCTCCGCCGAGGGCCGCAGCCTCGCCGAGCGCGCCCAGGACCTGCACTTGCAGCGGATGCGTGCGCAGGCGGTAGTCCTCGAATGGCCACCCTTGCGCGGCGCAGACACAGAGGAAGGCCGCGTGCTTGCCCGAGCAGTTGTGGTTGAGCCGGCTGCCGTCGACGGCGCCGCACTCGAGATCGTCCTCGGTCGCACCGGCGCGGGCGAGGAGCTCCCGGACGGCTGCGAGCTGCTCGGCTCGGGCTCCATGAGACGCACACGCGATGGCCACGTCCTCCTCAGCGAGGTCGTCGTAAGAACGCACGAGCAGGAGCGCCTGGATCGGCTTGGCGGCCGAGCGCATGAACGTGACGAGCCCGGCGTCGCCGCGTGCCTCGACGAGCGACCCGTCAGTGCCCACGCGGGCGGCGTGGATGCGATGGCGAGACTCGGTCATCCCCCCGCGGACGGCGGCTACTGTGAGCGCATCCATGGCCGAGGAGCGTAAGAGAAACGAGCTCGAAGCGGCGGTGCTCGCGTTCCGCGACGCCGAGCCGGAGGAGCGCACGGCGATGAACGCCGCGCTGACCGAGAAGGAGGCCGGCATCCTCGACGGTCTCGCCCAGGAAGCCGCCGAGGCCGCCGTGCGCGACGAGGACCCCGAGCGTGTCCGCTTCGGCCTCGCGGCGCTCGCGCTCGAGGGCGGCTGGCCGGACTGGCGCGACACCACGGTTCTCCTCACGCTTCTGCATGTCAGCGCCCGCAAGATCGGACTCGACGCGGATGGCGTGTTCTACGAAGAAGCCCGGGCGCTCGCGTACGAGCCGGTCAAGGAACGGACGTACTTCTCGACCCCAGGGGCGGAGATCATCCGCTCCTACGCCGGGCGCCCCGACCGGCTGAAGGAGCTCGACGTGATGGCCTACGAGGAGTACACGGGCCCGCACGGATTCGCCTACCGCGAGGTCGACGGTGCCTGAGTTCCCCGAGATCGAAGCGCTCCGCCGCGAGCTCGACGACCCTGTCCGCGCCTACCCGATCGCAAAGGCGGGCCCGGCCCATATCGCCACCCTAAAGACCTACGACCCGCCGCTCTCCGCTCTCGAAGGCCGGCGGTTCGCCGGTGCAGAGCGGCGCGCCAAGAACATCCTGCTGCCGACCGACGACGGCAAGCTCGTGCTCCACGTCCACCTGATGAGCGCAGGACGGCTTCGGCTCTTGCGCCACGGCGACAAGCAGCCGAAGACGCCGGCTTTCAGGCTCTCGTTCGAGGACGGAAGCTCGCTCGTCCTGACCGAGGCGGGCGCCAAGAAGCGGGCGAAGGTCGGGCTCTACACCCCCGAGGCGATCGAGGCGGAGCTCGCGCATCTCGGCCCGGAGGCATACGGGCTGAGCACGCAGGAGCTCGGCGAGATCCTCGGGTCGGACTCGCGGCGGCTGCACGCGTTCCTCCGCGACCAGCGCCTGCTCGCCGGAATCGGCCGCGCCTGGGCGAACGAGATCCTCAACCACGCGCAGCTCTCGCCGTACGCCTTGACCACGGAGCTCTCGGAAGCAGACGTGCAGCGGCTGAGCGACGCGATCCAGGAGGAGCTCGCGCGCGGCCTCGAGCTGCGGGAGCGCGGCGCCTCTGACAAGAAGATCTACCGCGTCCACAACCGGCTCGGGGAGCCGTGCCCACGCTGCGGCACTCCGATCGAGCGCGTCGACTTCGACGAGCACACGATCTTCTACTGTCCGACCTGCCAAACCGAAGGGCGGGTCCTCAAGGACCGCCGCCTCTCGCGGCTCCTGCGCTAGACCGCTTCGCGCAAGGCCTCGACCACGCGAGGGTCGAACTGCGTGCCCGCGTTCCGCTCGACCTCGGCCAGCGCCTCGTCCGCACGAAGCGCCGCGCGGTAGGGCCGGTCGGTCGTCATCGCGTTGTAGGCGTCGCAGCAGCACACGATGCGCGCGACGAGCGGAATGTTCTCGCCGGCCAGCCCGTCCGGATAGCCCTCGCCGTCCCAGCGCTCGTGGCAGGAGCGGACGAGCCTGCCGACCTCGCCGAGGAGGCCGCCGACGCGCTCGAGCATCCGCTCGCCCTCGATCGTGTGTGTGTTGATCACCGCGCGCTCCTCTGCCGTGAGCGCAGCGGGCTTGTTGATGATCTCGGCCGGAATGCGGATCTTGCCCACGTCGTGCAGGAGCGCAGTGAGCTCCGCGCTTCGACGCTGGCGTGCGGACAGCTGGAGCCGGTCGGCCACGGCGAGCGTCAGCGACACGACCTCCCGCGAGTGGTTGCCGGTGTACTCGTCGTCCGCCTCGATGACGTCTCCGAGGAGGAATGCGGTGCCCCGGTAGGCATGCCCGAGCTCGAGGGCGTGGTCGATCCGGCGCCGTCGCTCCTGGGCGAGGAACGCGAGCAAGGCCAGCAGCGGCAGGACGACGAGGAGCGCGAGCGGCTCCTCCGCGGCGACGATGGCCGTCAGGAGCGCGATCGGAGTGAGCGCAAGGTCGACGCCGTAGACCCAGACCATCAGCCGCACGTGCGCCTGCGGGCCGATGCCGAACGCGAACCAGGCGCGGGCGGCCGAGCCGAGGAAGTCGAACGCGAACTGCGCGAGCACCGCGGCGAGCAGAACGGGCCAGACCGACCAGGCCGCTTCGGGCTCCCCTGCCAGCGCGATGACGAGCGCGCCGCCAACGGCGTTCCAGGAGCTCGCCACGATCACGAGGGCGCGCTCTGGATGATCGTCGCCGCGCAGGTAATCGGTGACGCACCCGAGGAGCAGTCCGACCGCGACGGCGAGCGGAACCATCGCGGGCGGGAGGAGGAACAGCATCGGGACGAAGACGAGCTGCGTCGGGATGGCCGAGCCGATGCCGACCTCGAATTCGACCTTCGAGGCCACGGCGTACGCGCCCACGAGCAGAAAGAGGAGGCCGATCGACGGGTGCCGGTCGCCCGGGAAGAAGACCTGCAGGGCGGCCGCCGCGCCGAGGAAGGCGAACGCGCTCAATCCAGTGACGATGGAGTCGCGCCGTTCCAGCGGGTTCCTTGCCCGCTCCCGGCTTTCCTCGATCAGCGCATCGTCCTCGACCTGGGAGTCGAGGCCGGAGGACGACACGGCGGCGGGGTCGGTGCTCATCCAGAGCGGTATCGGCGGCCCGAACGCTCCTCTTGACGAACGTCGCCACGATCACTCCTCCGAGGGATGGAGCGAGCCCGTAAACGCGACCACAGTGCGACGACAGCGGCTAAGGAGAGGTTCGCGGCATGAGGCGTTTCGGAGCGGCATTTGCTCTTGTGATCGGATTGGCCACGGCGGCGGCTGCGCCGGCCGGCGCGGCCGTGCTCAGCGGCTGTCCGGACAAGGACATGAGCCGGCCGTTCCTGCGCTGGCTCGATCCGGTCTCGTACACCCTTTCGCCGAACGGAGGCTTCGAGTCGGGCGCCCAGGGCTGGCAGCTCCGTGGCGGGGCCGACGTCGTGAGCGGCAACGAACCGTTCAACCTGAGCGGCGCCGGGGATTCGTCCCTTCTCCTCCCGAGCGGAAGCTCCGCGACCAGCCCGGCGATGTGCGTCGAGACCCTCGACGTCTTCGCCCGCTACGTGGCGAAGAACAAGGGCCTGATCGCCCTCTCCAGCCTCAAGGTGGACGCGATCGTCAAGGACAGCGCCGGGAACACGTTCGTCCTGCCGGCCGGGGTAAACACGGGCGGCTCGAGCTGGGCCCCCTCGGTTCCGTCGGTCGCGCTGCTCGACGTCCTCGGGCTCCTGAACGACGGGCGGATGACGGTTTCGTTCCGCTTCCAGCCGGTCGGGCTCGGGGCGAAGTGGCAGATCGACGACCTCTACGTCGATCCGCTCAAGATGACGTAGGCGCTAGCTGGGGAAGCGAATCAGCAGGCGCTCGTCCTCGGCTGTCACCGCGACGCCGATCGCCTTCAGGTGCTCCACCGCAGCGACTGCGCCGAGCTCGCGGAGCTCCTGGCCCGTCACGACCCCGGCCGCGTTCTTGAGGAGCGGTGAGATCTCGAGCTCCGGCCCGCGCACGACGAGCGTGACCGAGTCGATTCCGCCGTGGCGCGAGGCCGCCTTGGCCAG
>JAICVP010000371.1 GCA_025935275.1 Thermoleophilia bacterium | reverse complement strand
GAAGACCGTCGGCCCGAGGATCGCGCCGAAGACCGCCCCGAACAGGACGAACGAGATGCCGCGCGCCCGGCGGCTCGGCGGATACATGTCCCCGGCCGCCGCCCGCGCGAGCAGCGCCGTTGCGCTCGCCGCGCCGACGAAAACCAGGCCGACGAGGACTGGTGCGGCGAGGTCGAACGCCGCGCCGACCGCAGCCAGGACGCCTCCGGCGATCCCAAGCGCGAATCCCGCCACGAGCACCGGCACGCGCCCGAACCGATCCATGGCGCGGCCTGCGGGAAACGCGGAGAGGGCTCCGGTTACGAGAACGATCGCCGGCCCGAGCCCGACGAGGCTGCGCACGCCGACGACGAGCACGACGGTAAGGGTCGCGACGGCCGCCGAGAGCTGGAGCATCGCGGAATTCGCGGCCAGCGAGGCGGACAGGAGAATCGTGTTGCGTCGGACCGGAGGTTCAGGCATCGAGCAGTTGCATTAAACCGGCGTGGAAGGCCGTAGCGCCGCCCCGCGACGGGTGCCGCACGTACGGCGCGCCCAGCGCCCGCTCGGCCAGGCGCCCGATCGCAATCACCCTTCGTCCGGCCGCGAGCTCCTCCGCGAACAGAAGTCCTGCCTCCGCCTCCGAGCGGGTCGGAGCCCGGTTCGACGACGAGTCGCCCGCACGATGGGGATGCGTCGGGACGACGTTCCAGAGCAGCACGTCGTCCGAGAGCCCGAGCTCCGCAAGCGTGCCGTGCACGATGGTCGCGGATGCCTCGGCCGGCCCCGTCCCGGTGAGTTGCCGTTCCGACGTGAATGCGAGGCCGCTCACCCGCGCTCCGCGATAGCCGGCCGCCTCGCCGACGAGCACGATTCGCGCGTCGCCGCGGCACTCGAGGTACTTCGTCAGGCGCGCTCGGCGAATGTCGGCGCCGACACCCTGCGCGTAGAAATTGAAGGTCGAGCCGATGCGCGCTTCGGACAAGCGCCGCACGAAGCCGGCCGCGGTCCACGTGGGCACGCGCGTAGCCTACGACGCGTGCGCCGGCGCGTCGTCGTCCACGGGAGTGTGCAGGGAGTCTTCTTCCGTGACTCGCTACGGCGCCTCGCCGAGCGAAACGGCGTCTCCGGCTGGGCGCGGAATACGCACGAGGGAACCGTCGAGGCCGTCTTCGAGGGCGATCCCGACGCGGTCGAGCGCCTCGTCGCCTTCGCGCACACCGGGCCGCCGGAGGCCCACGTCGACGCAGTCGATGTTCACGAAGAGGAGCCGGAGGGCCTGTCCGGCTTCTCGATCAGGTAGCTGCCGGCGCCTCGCTCCGCGCGCCGCTCTGCGAGCCGGTCGAAGAGGCGGTTGACCGCCCAGAACGCGAGCACGGTATAGAGCCAGCCCAGGAGGATGTCCACGACGTAGTGCTCGGCCGTGTAGGTGAGCGCGTAGGTCATCGCGACCGGGTAGACCGCGAGCAACACGCGGGCCCACCGCGGTACGAGCGGCCAGAGGATCAGCGCGACGAGCAGCGTGTACGCGCCGTGGAGCGACGGCACGGCGGCGACCTGGTTCGAGTAGGCCGCGCCCTTCTCGTACAGCGTGTCGAAGTTTCCGACCGGGATGTGGCTCCAGATGACTCCGATCGAGCGCGTCGTCGGCT
>JAICVP010000092.1 GCA_025935275.1 Thermoleophilia bacterium | reverse complement strand
GTGCTCTGCCTCGCGACCGGAGAGGCACTCGGTTGCGAGCCCGCGGAGGTGTTGCCCGCCGCTTGCGCGCTCGAGCTCGTCCACACCTTCAGCCTCGTCCACGACGACCTGCCTGCACTCGACGACGACGATCTACGGCGGGGCCAGCCGAGCTCGCACGTGCGCTTCGGCGAAGGGGTGGCGATTCTGGCGGGCGACGCGCTCTTGACCGAGGCCTTCCGCCTCGTGCTCGGCTACGAGAGCCCGGAGCCCGCGCGGGAGCTCGCAGCCGCAACCCTCGGGATGATCGGAGGCCAGTACGTCGACGTGACGACCGACGGCGATCTCGACGCCGAGGGGCTCGTCCACCTGCACGAGCTCAAGACGGGCCGGCTCCTCCGCGCGTCGGTCACGTGCGCAGTCGCCGTCGCAGGGCTCTCGCCGGAGGAGCGGGATCCCTGGGCGTCCTTCGGGGAGGAGCTCGGCCTTCTCTTCCAGATCGTCGACGACATCCTCGACGCGACCGGGACCGCCGCGGAGCTCGGGAAAACGCCGGGGAAAGACGAGGCCGCCGGCAAGGTCACGTACGTCTCCCTGCACGGGCTCGAGCACGCGCGGGAGCTTGCCGACGCGGCGCACGCCCGGGTGCACGAGCGCCTCGCCGCGCTGCCCGCCGACACATCGGTTCTGGCCGAGCTCGTGGCGGCAATCCGGGACCGGCGTACCTAAGCCTTGACGATTGCGGCGCAGGGCACGCGTTACGCTGCGCGGGTGACCAAGAAGCGGCTCGATGTCCTCATGGTCGAGCGCGGGCTCGCCGAAACGCGCTCGCAGGCCCAGGCCCTGGTCCTCGCCGGAAAGGTCCCCGGCCATGCGAAAGCCGGGGAGCAGGTGGACGAGGCGGCAGAGATCGAGGTGAAGGCGGGCCCGCGATTCGTCTCCCGTGGCGGGGAGAAGCTCGCCAACGCTCTCGCGACGTTCGCAATCGACGTCGAAGGCGAGGACTGCCTCGACGTCGGCGCCTCGACCGGCGGCTTCACCGACTGCCTCCTGCAGGCGGGTGCCGCGCGGGTATGCGCGCTCGATGTCGGCTACGGCCAGCTCCATCAGAAGCTCCGCGAGGATCCGCGGGTCACGGTCATGGAGCGGGTGAACGTGCGCGAGCTCGACTGTGGAGACCTGCCGTTCGCGCCAACCTTCCTCACCTGCGACGTCTCCTTCATCTCCCTCGCCAAGGCTCTGCCGTCCGCACTCGCGTGCGCGGCGCCGGATTGGCGGGCGCTCGTCCTGGTCAAGCCGCAGTTCGAGGCCGGCCGCGACGAGGTCGGCAAGGGCGGTGTCGTGCGCGACCCCGAGGTGCACAGGCGTGTCGTCGGCGAAGTCTCGGCGCAGGCGTCCGAGTGGGGAGCGCACGTCGAAGGCGCGGCAGATTCGGGCCTGCCCGGGCCGAAGGGAAATCGTGAGTTCTTCCTCTACCTCCGCGCCGCCTAGCGTGCCCGACAAGATCACCTGCGCGGCCCTCTTCACCCACGGCCGACCGGAGCGGATCGGTGACGCCGAGAGCCGGGTCCATGAGCTGGCGGCCGCCGCCGGCGTCGAGCTCGTCGCCCTCGGCGAAGGTTCGCCCGACCTGGTCGTCGGGCTCGGCGGAGACGGAACGATGCTGCGCGCGCTCAGGGCGACTCTCGGAGCTGCGACTCCCGTCTTCGGGGTGAACTTCGGGCGCATGGGCTTTCTCACGAGCGCCGAAGGCCACAAGCTCGAAGAGGCGCTCGGCCGTGTCTTCGCCGGCGAATACCGGACGGTCGAGCTCTGCACTCTGTCCGCGAGCCTCGCCGAGGGCCCGCAGGTCGCGGTGAACGACGTCGTCGTCACGAGCGCGGAGCCCGGCCGCATGGTCGAGCTCGGCTGGGAGGTCGGCGGCGAAGAGCTCGGGTCGCAGCCGTGCGACGGGCTCATCTGCTGCACGCCCTCGGGCTCGACTGCCTACAACCTCTCGAACGGCGGCCCCGTGATGATGTGGGGGCTCGAGGCGATGGCGATCACCTTCGTCGCGCCGCATTCCCTGCACGCGCGCCCGCTCGTCCTGCCGCGCGGGCACGACCTCAACGTCACGAACCGCTCGCCCGCCCAGCACGTGACCGTGCTCGTCGACGGCAAGTCCGTCACCGACCTCGCCCCGGGCGCCGGCCTCTCCGTGTCGATCGGCGACCAGACCGCCACCCTCGCCGTCCTGCCCGAGGTCAGCTTCTTCTCGCGCTACCACTCCGTCTTCCCCTGATGCTCCGCAGCCTGCGCATCGAGAACTTCGTCCTCATCCGAGAGGCCGACCTCGTCTTCGGGCCGCGCCTAAACGCGGTGACGGGGGAGACCGGTGCAGGCAAGACGATCCTCGCCCAGGCGATCGGCCTCCTCCTCGGCGCGCCCGGGGACGCCGGCTATCTCGGTCCCGGTGCGGCCGAGGCGTACGTCGAGGCGGATTTCGACCTCCCGGAAGGCATCCTCGAGGACGAGGAGCTGACCACCCTCGCCGAGCTCCGGCCCGAGGACGAGCCGGGGCTCGTCGCCGCGCGGCGTGTGTTCGCGGACGGGCGCACCCGCGCCTATGCATGGGGCCGCGCGGTTCCGCGCGAGGATCTGGCCGCGGTCGTGGAGCGGTTGCTCGCGATGTCGGGCCAGTTCGAGCAGCGGCGGCTCGCCAGGCCCTCGTTCCAGCTCGACGTGCTCGATGCCTTCGTCGGCGAGGAGCAGCTTCGTCTGCGCTCCGAGCACCTCCGTGCGTGGCGCGAGCTTGCCTCGGCACGGAAGAACAGGGACGAGCTCGCGAGCGCCGAGGCCGGTCGCGCGGAGCGGCTCGAGGAGCTGCGACAGCTCGTCGACAGGACCGAGGGCTTCGCTCCGGACACCGAAGACACCCTGCGCTCCCAGCGCGAACGGCTCCGGCACGTGACGGAGCTCGCCGAGGCGGCCACCGACGCAGCCGAAGCCCTCTCTTCGGAACAGAACGGGACCGGAGCCGTCGACCAGCTCGCCAGAGCTGCGAACGCCCTCATGCCGGTCACGAACCTCGCTCCGGAGCTCCAGGCCGAGTACGTGAACCTCGGGGAGCTCGAGGAGCGGCTCAAGGATGTCACCTCGTCGCTGCGAGGCTTCCTGGCGTCGCTCGAGGCGGAGCCGGGTCGCCTGGAGGAGGTGGAGGGGGAGCTCGAGCGGATCGCCGACGCGCGCCGGCGCTTCGGCGCGGCGAGTTACGAAGAGCTTCTGAGCCGTGCCGACGGCGCCCGGGCCGAGCTGGACGCCCATGAGGCCGGCGTGGATCCGCTGGCCGCCGCCGAGGAGGCGCTCTCGGCTGCCGAGCGCCGCGCCTCGGATCTCGCCGCTCGGCTGTCCGACGCTCGCCGCGGCGCCGCCGGCGCCTTCGGGGATGCGGTCGCGGCCGAGCTCCAGGGACTGGGGATGGGGGACGGGGAGTTCCAGGCGGAGGTATCCGACCGCGAGCACGGTGCCAGCGGTCGCGATGCCGTCGCCTTCCTGATCAGGCCGAACCCGGGCCTCCCGCTCGCCCCGGTGGCCGAGACGGCTTCGGGCGGCGAGCTCTCCCGCGTCGCGCTCGCACTTCGCGCTGTGGCCCACGCCGGCGCGGGGGAGCCGACGATCGTCTTCGACGAGATCGACGCGGGCATCGGCGGGCGGACGGCCCATGCCGTCGCTGACGCACTCGGCCGCCTCGCAGAGCGCGCGCAGGTTCTCACCATCACGCACCTCCCACAGATCGCGAGCGCCGCCGAGACCCACTTCCGTGTCGAAAAAGTGCCCGGCGACCCCACCCACACGCGCATCGAACGCTTGGCAGAATCCGCGCGAAGGGAAGAGGTGGAGAGAATGCTCGGCGGAGCGGAGTTCATCGAGGCGGTCCGGCAGTGAGCTTCGTGGAGTTCACGGGAACCGCTCGCCTGGACAAGAGGACGAAGCGCCTCGTCAGGCGGCTCGGGCCCGACGACATCGCGATCATCGACCACCGTGACCTCGACCGCGTATCGGCCGAGGAGCTCCTGGCGACGAACGTGCGCGTCGTGGTCAACGTGGCGCCGTCGATGAGCGGGCGCTTCCCGAACGCGGGCCCGCTCGAGCTGGTGCGCGGCGGCGTCCGGCTGATCGATGTGAACGGTGACTCGAACCTCTTCGAGGAGGTGAAGGACGGCGAGTCGCTCGTCGTCCGTGGTTCGAGCCTCTTCCGCAACGGCTCCCGCCTCGCAGCGGGACGCACGCTCACCGAAGTCGAGCTCGTGGCCGAGCTCGAGGAGCAGCGCGGCCGTGTCACCGAGGCGCTCGAGAGCTTCGCCGAGAACACGCTCCGGTACCTTCGCGACGAGGCCAAGCTTCTCTCCGAGGGTGTCCGGCTCCCGCAGGTGCAGACCCGCTTCCGCGACCGCCACGCGCTCGTCGTGGCCCGCGGTCCCGGGATGAAGCACGACCTCCGGATCGTGAAGCCCTACATCCGCGACTTCCGCCCTGTGCTCGTGGGTGTGGACGGCGGCGCCGACGCGCTCATCCAGGCCGGCTACAAGCCGGACGTGATCGTGGGCGACATGGACTCCGTCTCGGACAAGGCGCTGGCAAGCGGCGCCGAGCTCGTCGTCCACGCCTACCCGGATGGGCGTGCGCCCGGGCGCGAGCGCATCGACCGCCTCGGGCTGCCGTCGGCGGTGTTGCCCTCACCGGGGATCAGCGAGGACGTCGCCATTCTCCTCGCCCACGAGAAGGGCGCTGAGCTGATCGTCGCGGTGGGCACCCACTTCAATCTCCTCGAGTTCCTCGAGCGGAACCGCGAAGGGATGTCCTCCACGTTCTTCACCCGCCTGAAGGTCGGGGACAAGCTCATCGACGCGCGCGGCGTCTCAAGCCTCTTCCGGGGCCGTGCCGGGCTCGGGCCCATGTTTCTGTTCGTTATCGGCGGCCTCGGCGCACTGGTCGCCGCGGTGGCCGTCTCGTCGGACCTCCAGCGCTTCATCGAGCTGCTCACACAGCGGATCCAGTCGCTCCTCGGGCTGTGAGGGAGGAGGCGTCCTTCGTCCTGCCGGTTCGCCGGGAGGACGCCTGGGCACTCGTCTCGGAACCGTTCCACCTGCCCGACTGGTGGCCCGGCTATACGGGCGTGGAGCCGGACCGGCGGGGTCTCGAGGAGAACGCGCGCTGGACGGTCGTGCGGGGATCCCGCCCGGGATTGATGCGCAAGCCGCGGGGCACCGGGCTCATCGTCATCCGGCGCGTGAGCCGGGGCAGCGAGCTCTCCTGGTACGACCAGAACCAGAAGCTCGAGATGGGCGTTCGGCTCGAGGACGAGGGCAGGGAGACCAGGGCGACCACCTGGGTCGCGGGGCCCTTCTGGCGCATGTACGCGGAGGGAGGCCGGTCGCTCCCCACGAAGGCCGGCGCCCGGCTCCGCGACCTCTGCGACACTGCTTCCGGCCTTTGAGATGTTCGATCTTCGCTATCACCTGGCCTCGCTGGCGGCCGTCTTCATCGCGCTCGCGGTGGGGATCCTCCTCGGCGTCGCCATCTCCGGGAAGCTCTCGGCGGCCGACAATCGGTTCGCGCACGACCGGATCGACCAGCTGAGCGAGGAGCTTCAGCAGGCCAACTCGAGGGCGGACATCATCGGCAAGCGAAACGAGGCGGCCGAGGAGCTGCTCGAGCTGAGCTACCCGACCCTGATGGAGGACCGCCTCCAAGGCAAGAACATCGGCGTGCTCTTCGTCGGGCCGGTCGACGGAAGCGTCCGCTCGTGGATCGATCGCACGCTCTCGGATGCGGGCGCAGGCAGCCCGGTGCGCCTGATCGCGGTCGACACTCCCGTGGACGCGAACGAGCTCGACTCTGCGCTCAAGGCCGATCAAACGCTCGCAGCCTATGCCGAGAGCGGAGACGACTTCGGGGACCTGGGCACGGCGCTCGGCGCCGAGCTCGTCGACGGCGGGGGCACGCCGACATGGAGCGCGCTCTCGAGCATGCTCGTGGAGGAGCGCTCCGGTGCGAGCACGCCGCCGCTCGACGGCGTCGTGGTCGTCCGCTCGTGGGTGCCCCCAGAGGATCCCACCGCCGAGCAGGAGGCCGAGGCGAAGCCGACGGAGACCCTGTTGGACGGCCTTCTTGCCGGCCTGCAGCAGGCGGACGTCCCCGTGGTGGGCGTCGAGACGACGGCCGAGCCCGCGTCCGCGATCGACCTCTACCGCACGCAGGGCATCTCCAGCGTTGACGACGTCGAGACGCTGTCCGGCCGCGTCGCGCTCGCGCTCCTCCTCGGCGGAGGCACTCCGGGGCACTACGGCGTCAAGCCCTCGGCCAGCGACGGCGTCGCCCCCACGGTTCAGCCGGTGCCGGCTCCGAGTGGCTGACCTCACGGTCCTCATTGCGGCCCGCAATGAGGCGGAGCGGATCGGCGAGACGGTCAGGGCCCTGCGGGCAGAGCTCGGTGACGCGGAGATTCTCGTGGTCGACGGAGCCTCGACGGACGGCACCGCCGCGGCGGCGGAAGAGGCGGGAGCTGTCGTGCTGCGGCTCGAGGAGCGCGGCAAGGGCGAGGCGCTGAGCGCGGGCGAGCGGATGGCAGCTCCTGGACCGCTCCTGCTGTGTGACGCTGATCTGCGCGGCTCGCTCGCGCCGCTGGCCGACGACGTCGGTGCCGACCTCCGCGTGGCCGCGTTCACGTGCCGCGTCGGCGGAGGGTTCGGCCTCGCCAAGCGCGTCGGCCGAGAGCTCATCCGCGTGCGAACGGGCTTCACGGCCCGTGAGCCGCTCTCCGGCCAGCGCCGCCTGAGCGAGCGGGCGCGGGCCGCGTGCTTCCCGCTTGCGCCCGGGTTCGGCTGCGAGGTGCGGATGACGATCGACGCGCTGCGGGCCGGCCTGAGCGTCGAGGAGGTCGACCTGGACCTCGACCATCGTGCGACCGGCCGCGACGCTGCCGGGTTCGCGCACCGGGGGCGCCAGCTGCTCGACGCGCTCTTGGCAGCGGGGCCGCTGGCGGTCAACTACCGGGGTAAGCGCCTGCCGCTCGTCGGCTGGGCCACGGGTGTCCGGGCAGACCCGGCCGTGGGTGCGGTCGCGGCCATCGGCCTCGCGGACGACCTCTGGAGCGGGGAGGAGCGCGGCATCCGGGCGCACCTCGCCGCGGGTGGAACGACGGGCGTCCTCAAGCTCGTCGGCATCCCGCTCGTCGCGCTTCTGCGCACGCGCAGCCTCTCCGGCGCCCTCCTGGTCGCCGGCAGCGCCAACCTCCTGAACCAGCTCGACACCAAGCCGGGCCGCGCGCTGAAGGCCTACGTCCTGGCGGCTTTCGCACTCGATGCGCCGCTCGGACTGGCCGTCCTCCTGCTTCCCTACGATCTCCGCGAGAGAGTGATGCTGGGCGACGCGGGATCGAATGCTCTGGGGGCCCTGCTAGGCTTCAAGTCCGTGGACAGATTCCGCGGATGGGGTCGCTTGGCAGCTGTGGCTGGGGTCGTCGCTCTCAACCTCGTGGGCGAGCGCCGCTCGTTCGGCGAGCTGATCGAGCGCACGCCCGGCCTGTCGCAGCTCGACCGACTGGGGCGGATCTGATGCGCGCCCGCCCGACGAAGTACGTCTTCGTCACCGGTGGCGTCGTCTCGTCGCTCGGCAAGGGCATCACCGCCGCGTCGCTCGGGCGCCTCCTCAAGGCTCGCGGCCTGCGCGTGCAGGTGCAGAAGTTCGACCCCTACATCAACGTCGACCCGGGGACGATGAGCCCCTTCCAGCACGGCGAGGTGTTCGTGACCGAGGACGGCGCCGAGACGGACCTGGACATCGGCCACTACGAGCGCTTCATCGACGAGAACCTCTCCCGGAACGCGAACCACACCTCGGGCTCGATCTGGAACTCCGTCATCCGGCGCGAGCGCAAGGGCGAGTACCTCGGCTCGACGGTGCAGGTGATCCCGCACATCACGAACGAGATCAAGGACCGCGTCCG
>JAICVP010000272.1 GCA_025935275.1 Thermoleophilia bacterium | reverse complement strand
TGGTGTTCACCTCGACGGTGTCGAAGAGCGTCGCGTAGTGCTCGAGCCAGCGGCGCGGCGGCAGGCCTTTGGGATAGACGCGCTCGCGCCAGTGGGCGTAGTTCCAGCCGGAGCAGCCGATTCGGACCGGTCGCACCGGTCACTTCTTTCCGGCTGAGCGGGCTCTACGCCTGCGCTAGCCGGCGTGCTCGGCGGCCTCGAGGACGAAGTCGGTCGCGAACCCGAGGAAGAGGCCGAGGAGGAGCATCCACGTCACGAGCACCGGCAGACCGAACTTCCGATTCACGTTCATGAGCTCCTGGATGACGTAGAGGATCGAGCCGGCGGCCACGGCGAAGAACGCGATTGACATCGCCTCGTTCACCCACGCGCTGCCGACGACCGTGCCGAGGAAGGTGGGGCCGCCCCCGATCAGGCCGAGAAGCCCCAGGAAGGCCCAGCTCGGCCGCTCGCTCTCGCCTGACATGGGCCCGACGATGCCGAAGCCCTCGGTGGCGTTGTGCAGGCCGAAGCCGATGATGAGCGCGAGCGCCAGGCTGATCTCGCCCGCCGCACCGGCCTGGCCAATGGCGAGGCCTTCGCCGAAGTTGTGCAGGCCGATGCCGACCGCGATCAGGAGCGCCAACTGGCGACCGGTCGAGAGCCGCTCGATCCAGGGCCGCGACGCGAACTCGTCGATCGCGGCCGCGCCGGGCCCGACGAGCGTGGAGCTGCGCCGCTGCTTCATCCACCGGTCGTAATAGACGAGACTCATGAGGCCCGCAATGAGGCCCCCAGCGAGGAGTGCGGCATAACCGAAGAACTCGCCCCAGGAGCCTTCGCCCTCGACGGCTCCCTCGAGCGCCTCCTCGACCGGCGCGACACCGTGCACGAGCACGTCCCAGAGGAGGAAGAGCAGGACGCCGCACGCAAGCGCGGAGAGGCCCGCCTGCAGCCGGACGTCGGCGCTGCGGACGCGTCCCAGCGGCAGACCCAGGAAAATGGTGAACCCCGCTACCGCGCCGAGTGCCAGAGTCTGTCCCGTCGTCATGCGGTCGGTCGTCCTTTCGTCGATGGATGTAAGGGTGACCTTACAGGCGACGAGGAGCATAGGGGCGTCCGTCGGAGGCTGTCAAACTGGAACCGATGAGGGTCTTCTTCCTGAGCGTGCTCGCGCTCTTCGCGACGACGGCGCCCGCACACGCCGCTCCCCCCGTGATCTGCGTCGACCCTGGTCACGAGCGCACGCCCGACCTTTCCACCGAGCGGATCGGCCCGGGCTCGGACACCTACAAGATCAAGGACGGCGGCGGCACCGCGGGCGAGGCGACGGTCGTCCTCCAGATCGGTAAGAAGCTCCGTAAGGTGCTCGTCCGCCGCGGCTACGAGGTCGTGATGACGAGGACGACGATGGAGTTCGACTACGGCAACGGAGGCAACATCGCGCGGGCGAAGTTCTGCAACCGCCACGACGCGGCGCTCATGGTGCGGATCCACGCCGACGGCTCCACCGACCGCTCACGCCACGGCGCCTCGACGCTCTACCCCGCCTGGCACAAGGGCTGGACGAGCGACATCCTCCCCGAGAGCCGGGAGGCCGCCGCAGCCATCCAGAAGGCCTACATCGCGAAGACGGGCGCGGCCGACCTCGGGCTCGTCCGCCGCGCCGATCTCACCGGTTTCAACTGGGCCAACGTCCCCGCCATTCTCGTCGAGACCGGCTTCATGACGAATCCAACCGAAGGCGCGAAGCTGAAGACCGACCGCTATCAGTGGAAGGTCGCGCACGGGCTGACGAACGGCATCGCCGCGTTCGTGCCCGCTCCCTAGCCCTCGGCTTCGACGATCCGCTTCAGCTCGGCGAGGTCGGACTCGAGCCGCTGCTGGGCGTGGCGCGTGACCACCCCGGCCATCATGCGCAGGAGGCGCTTCTTGAACTCGGTCTCGATCACGGCAGTGAGCCGAGTGCCCCCGCCCGCCTCCTCCAGCGTCTGGCTGCTCATCGCCTCGACGCCGTCCCCGCGCAGGCTCACCTGGAGGTGGCGAGGCGGCTCGTAGCGCACGACCTCCGCCTCGAGCTCGATGCGCTGGCCGTGGTCGACGAAGACGTCGCGGTAGCGGGTGCCGACACCGGGCTCGCCGTCCGTGAGGGGCTCCGACTCAGTCAGCGCCCCCATCCACTCGAGGCGCTTGCCGCTCTCGACCACGTGCGGGAAGACGCGGTCCGGCGGCGCCGCGATCTCGATCGTGTGCTCGTTCCGATGCAGAGGAAGAAGGTTACGACGGCTCGTCCGGAGCCCGGCGCATCTCCTCGGCGGCGGCCTTGCCCTCTTCGTGGATCCGCCGGCGCATCGCCTCGAACTCGTTCGGGGGCGGAGGGGCGGCCGGAGGCGGCGGCGCCTTCACCTCGGGGGGCGCCGGAGCGGGCTGTGCCTCGGGGGGAGGGGGAGGCGCCGGAGGCGGCGGCTCGGGCGGCTTCGGCGGCTCGGCCGCCGGGGCGGGCGGCGGTGCTTCGGCCTGCCGCGATCCGGCGACCTTCTCGCGGAGCTCGCGCCGACTCTCGTCGTTCGCGGGCACGGCCGGCGCCGTTCGCAGGCGTGAGCGGCGGTCCCATACGAGGGCCCCCGCCGCCCCGATCAGGGCGCCGAGACCGAATGCGGCATTTCGGTTCACAACCGAGACTCTTCCACGAGGGAGAGGCGCGGGGCAAGCGGACGGGGTCGCTATACTCGGACGACTTCCTGCCTCGTCCGGCGCCGCCCCTTCCCGAGCGGCGCGAGCAGGCGAGGCCGCTTCAGACCGTGGGAAGGAGGAATCGGGAACTGTGAACGCATACGAGATCATGCTCATCCTCGACCCCGA
>JAICVP010000366.1 GCA_025935275.1 Thermoleophilia bacterium | reverse complement strand
GGGAGCCGGGAGCTGCTCCACGACGTGTCGCTCGCGCTCGAGCGGGGCGAGCACGTTGCCTTCGTGGGCCCGAACGGGAGCGGGAAGACGACGCTCCTCGAACGGATCGTGGCCGAGGAGTACAAGCTTGGGTACGGGGTCGAGCTCGGCTACTTCCCCCAACAGGAGGTGCACCTGGACGAACGCGGGAGCGTGCTCGACTGCGTGCAGACGATGACCGGCCTCACTCGACCACGCGCGCAGTCGCTCCTGGGGCGCTTCCTCTTCTCCGGCTGGGAGGCCCACGAGAAGCCGGTGACGGCGCTCTCGGGGGGTGAACGGCGACGGCTCGCGCTGGCCGTGCTCGTCGCGTCGGGCTCGAACTTCCTCGTCCTCGACGAGCCGACGAATCACCTCGACCTGGAAAGCCGGGAGGCGCTCGAGGCCGCGCTCGAGGCGTTCCCCGGAACGGTGCTGCTCGTCTCCCACGACCGAGCGCTCCTGGACGCGGTTGCCCACCGCACCGCTGCGGTCGAGGACGGAACCGTCCGCGTCTACGACGGCGGCTGGGCCGATCTCCTCCGCGCCCGCGAGGAGCGGGAGGCGCCGCCTCCTGAACCGAAACCGAAGAAGGCGCCCAAGCCGCGCGCCCAGAAGCCGCCGCGGACCCAGGAGCCCCTTGCCCTCATCGAGCGCGAGATCGAAGAGCAGGAAGCTCTCATCGCCCGCATCGAGGGGAAGCTCGCCGAGGACTGGGCCGATGCCGACGCAGTCGCCGCGCACCGGGCCGCCCGCGAGGAGCTCCAGAGCCTTCTCGCCCGCTGGGAGCAGATGCTGGACGAGGTCGCCGGCGAGAAGATCTAGGCCGCGACGAGCTGGTCGAGCACGTCGTCGGCGGCGCCCGTCTCCTCGGCCAGATAGGCGCGGACGTCGCGGAGCGCGGCTTCGAGCGGCGTCACCCCCGCCGCGTCCGCCGCGGCCAGAGTGCGCATCACGGAGTCCGCGACCAGCCGTTCGATCGTCGCCAGAGCAGCCGCGGGCTCGTCGTCCTGCTCGACGCTCTCGTACAGGTGCACGCCTCCGGAATTTGAGATGAAGTCCGGGATGGCCACGATTCCCCGGCGGTGCAGAGCCTCCACCGCCCCCGGCGCGTACGGGATGTTGGCGCCGGGCGACACGACCGCGCACCGCATCCGCTCCGCCACGTCGGGTGTGACCGAATCGGGGCGGGCGCCGGGAACGAGCACGTCCACCTCGAGCTCGAACAACTCCTCTCGGGGCCGCGCTTCGAGCCCGGCGTGCTCGACGAAGCGGTCGCCGTGGCGCCCGCGTAGCTCGAGCAGGTGCTCCACGTCGAGCCCCGCCGGATCGGCGAGGAGGCCGTGCACGGTGCTGACCGCCACCACGCGCGCACCGGCCCGCGAACACGCGCGGGCGGTGCCGGCGCCGACCTTGCCGAAGCCTTCGATGGCGACGGTGGCTCCCTCGAGCGCG
This sequence comes from Thermoleophilia bacterium, assembly GCA_025935275.1. Lineage (GTDB taxonomy): Bacteria > Actinomycetota > Thermoleophilia > Gaiellales > Gaiellaceae > DATEOR01. The sequence continues at coordinate 224 of JAICVP010000366.1, read as the reverse complement.
CGGCCGAGGTGTGCGAGCGCGGCCTCGGCGGCCGCCTTGACGCCGTGACCAGTGGCGAGGTCGTCCATGCCGAGCCCCTCGTAGCTCTGCGCCCAGAGCGGCATCCCTTCGAGATCCGGCGTCACGAAGTCGGAAGGCTGCGTGCCCATGTCGGGGCCGGTGAGAAAGACATCCTTGAAGGGCGTGAGCGCCCGGCGATAGGCGGTGAGCACGGCGTCGCGGTC
>JAICVP010000129.1 GCA_025935275.1 Thermoleophilia bacterium | reverse complement strand
AGGGGTTCGGCGTCGCGCTCCTGCCTCAGACCTCCGTCGCGGACGAGCTCGAGGCCGGGACGCTGGCCGAGGTCGAGGTCGTCGACGCGTCTCCCGTGCGCCGCAAGATCGTCGCCATCACGCGGCGGGATGCGGGCCCGCCCGCGGGTCAGCCCAAAGCGTTCCTGGCCACCTTCGAGGAGATTCGCGACGAGCTCACGAGCTGGCCGCGCCCGCCCGCCGCAAGGCCTCGTCGCGGGGCAGAGCGACCAGCACGGTCCAGAGCTCGGGCCCCCGGTCGGCCCCGGTAAGCGCGCGCCGCAGCGCCTTCAGGTTTCCCCCCACCGCCTTCAGCTCGCGCAGGATCTCCTTCGCCCCGGTCTGGTCCAGCGTCTCGGGAGCTCGTTCGCGGAGCTCCCGAAATCGCGCGAGCGTCTCGGGGTGATCGCCGGGCTCCAGAGGCGGGGTCGTGAGGAGGGTCCGCGCGATCTCTCGCGCCTCGTTCAGGTCGCGTGCGCCGCGCAGTGCAGCAACCACCTGCGCCGGTGCCTCGGCGGCCGCGGCGAGCTCGTCGTCGGGCATGGCGCCGATCGCCTCGACCGACAACCTGCGCAGCCGTGCCAGGTCGTAGTGGACGTCGTGGCGAGGAATCCCGAGCTCCTTCAGGTAGGCCCGCACCGCCGCCGCGGGGAAGCCGAGCTCCCGCAGGGACGCCACCGTTGCGCCGGCCGCGCGCTTGGAGAGCTTCTTCCCGTCCTCGCCGAGGATCAGCCCGTGGTGCACGTACTCCGGCGGCGTCGTCCCGAGCGCCTCGTGGAGCCGACGGTGTAGATCCTCGTTGGGGCGGTGGTCGTTTCCGCGATAGACGCGTGTGATACCGAAGTCGGCATCGTCCACCACGCTCGCGAGGTGGTAGGTGGCGGTGCCGTCCTCACGGAGGAGGGTGACGCCGTCGAAGCGGTCGGTGCCGATCCGCTCGGCCGCCGCCGCATAGAGATCCTGGCGCGTGCTCTGCCGCACCGGGCCCTCGTCCCATTCGATCCCGAGCCAGCCGAGGTCGCCGAGAATCGCCTCTTCGCCCCCGGCAACGTTGCGCGCCGGATCGGTGTCGTCGATGCGCAGCAGCATCCAGTCTCCGCCGCGGCGGTTGACGACCGCGCTCAACGCGTTGCCGACGTGGAGGGTGCCGGTCGGGCTCGGAGCGAAGCGGACGCGAACCATCGGTTCAATCTAACGTTCGAGTGGCAGCGGAATGACGTTCTCCCCCGAAGACAGCCTCGCCCTCCTCGCAATCCTCGCTGCCGTCGCGCTGCTCCTGGTGGCGGCCGAGCGGACGAGCATCCCGTACCCCATCCTCCTGGTCGTCGGCGGCCTCGGGCTCGGGTTCATCCCGGGGATTCCGGAGTTCCAGCTCCCGCCGGACCTCGTGCTCGTGGCCGTCCTTCCTCCGCTCCTCTACGGCGCCGCGTTCTTCACATCGCTTCGCGACTTGAGGGAGAACGCGTTCGCGATCACGCTGCTCGCGATTGGGCTGGTGCTCTGCACCATGGTCATCGTCGCGGTGGTCGCCCACGAGCTGATTCCGGGGCTCGGCTGGGGAAGCGCGTTCGTCCTCGGCGCCGTTGTCTCGCCGACCGACCCGACGGCCGCCACCGCGATTGCCGAGCGGCTCGGCCTGCCGCGCCGGCTCGTCGCGCTGATCGAGGGGGAGAGCCTCGTGAACGACGGCACGGCGCTCGTCGCCTACAAGTTCGCCGTTATCGCCGTGGTCAGCGGGACGTTCTCGTTCGGGGAGGCCGCCGGCAGCTTCGCTTTCAACGTCGTCGGCGGGATCGGCGTCGGTCTCGGAGTCGGCTTCCTCGTGCGCCAGCTGCGCCGCCGAGTCACCGATCCCGCGCTCGCCATCACGCTCTCGCTGGCGAGCGGCTATTTCGCCTACCTGCCGGCGATCGCGCTCGACGTCTCGGGCGTCCTCGCGGCGGTGACGATCGGGGTTTACATGGGCTGGTACACGCCGGAGCTGACCACGTGGCAGACACGCCTTCAGGGGCTGGCTGTGTGGGAGATCACGTTCTTCGTCCTGAACGCGCTCCTGTTCGTCCTCATCGGCCTACAGCTGCCGGCCATTCTCGATGCCCTGGGCGGCTACTCACCGGCCCGGCTCGTGGGCTACGCGGCCGTCGTCTCGCTGGCAGTCGTCGCCGCGCGCTTTCTCTGGGTGATCCCCGGCACCTACCTCACGGCGCGGGTTCGCCGGATGAAGCGGCCAATCCAGAACCCCGGCCGAGCCTCGATCATCCTCGGCTGGGCCGGGATGCGTGGTGCCGTCTCGCTCGCCGCGGCACTCGCCCTGCCGCTGACCACGGATGCGGGCGATGCGTTCCCGAACCGCGACCTCATCATCTTCCTCACCTTCGGCGTGATCCTCGCGTCGCTCGTCATCCAGGGCCTGTCCTTCCCCACACTGCTCAAGCTAGTGGGGCTCGAGGACGAGGGGCGGGTCGAAAAGGAGGAGAACAAGGCGCGCATCTACGCCACCGAGGCCGCGCTCGCGCGGCTCGAGGAGCTTGCGGACGAGGACTGGGTGCGCGACGACACCCTCGAGCGCATCCGCGGCATGTTCAACTTCCGCCGCCAGCGCTTCCGGAGCCGCTTCGACCCCGAGTCGGACGGGGAGATCGAGAGCCGTTCGCTCGACTATCAGCGACTGCTCCGCGAGCTGCTCATCGCCGAACGGGAGGCCGTCTTCGACCTCCGCCGCGAGCGGCGCATCGACGACCTCGTCATGCGCCGGGTCATCCGCGACCTCGACCTCGAAGAGGCGCGGCTGGATGGCTGAGCTCGAGGGGCTGCTCCTCGACTGGTACGCGGCGGAGGGACGAGACCTGCCCTGGCGGCGGACCCGCGATCCCTACGCGATCCTCGTCAGCGAGGTCATGCTCCAGCAGACGCAGGTGGAGCGCGTGATCCCGCGCTACCTCCGTTGGCTCGAGCGCTGGCCGACAGCCGCCGAGCTCGCCGCCGCGCCGTGCGCAGAGGTCATCCGCGAATGGCAGGGCCTCGGCTACAACCGCCGGGCCGTCAATCTCCACCGGGCGGCAGGGCGCATCGCCGAGACCGGTTGGCCGGACGACCTCACCGAGCTTCCGGGAGTCGGCTCCTACACGGCGGACGCCGTGGCACGGTTCGCCCTCGACGCGAACGTGCTGCCCGTGGACGTCAACGTCGCCCGGGTGCTCGAGCGCACCGGCGGCCGGTTCGGGCCCGAGTCCGCCCACGCGCTCATGGACCTCGGCGCGACGGTCTGCCGCGCGCGCGTTCCCCGGTGCGGCTCCTGCCCGCTCGCGGCGGAGTGCCCGTCGCGCGGACGCCGCTACGAGCCGCTACGCAAGCAAAGCCACTTCGAAGGCTCGTTCAGGCAGCTCCGCGCGCAGACGCTTCGGCTCGTGGCGGAACGGGCGCGACCCGCAGAGGAGCTGGACGGAAAGGCGGTCGCCGCGCTAGCGCGCGACGGCCTCGTCCTGCTCGACGACGGGCTCGTTCGCCTGCCGTAGGACCGGCAGGCCGGCCTTCTTCCAGTCCTCGACGCCGCCGATGACGTCCGTCGCGTCCTCGAAGCCGATCTCCTGCAGCTGCGCTGCGGCCAGCACGGACGAGTAGCCCTCGCGGCAGATGAGGATCACGCGGGCATCGAGCGGGATCTTCTCGTTCGACGTCGGGCAGTCCGGGTCGAGGCGCCAGAGAAGCGTGGAGAGCGGGTGGTGCACCGAGCCGGGGAGGTAGCCCTGCGCCTGGCGCTGGTCCGGCGAGCGCGTGTCGACCAGGATCGCCCCAGCCCGCATCTCCGCCCAGGCCTCCACCGGGCTCAGCCGGCCGAGCCGAACGGCGGCGTCGGCGAGCAGCATGTCGATCGGCTTGCGGGGGCTCACGGGGCGATGGTATCGCGCTTGCGCAGGAGCGCAACCGCCTGTGCGGCCAGCCCTTCGCCGCGGCCGGTGAACCCGAGCCGGTCCGTCGTCGTGGCGCGCACGGTGATCCTGTCCACGCCGACTCCCAGCACCCCGCTGAGCCGCTCCCGCAACTCCTCGCGAACCGGCGCGATCCGCGGCTCCTCTCCGATGAGCACGCAGTCGGCGTTGACGAGCTCCCACCCCGCTCCCTGGGCGTCCTCGTAGGCCCTTCTGAGGAGGTCGAGTGATGACGAACCTTCCCACTGCGCCTCTCCCGACGGGAAGAGGGCGCCAATGTCCTCGAGCCCGGCTGCGCCCAGGATGGCGTCGATCAGCGCGTGCGAGACGACGTCTCCGTCGGAGTGGCCTGCGAGCCCGCGGCCGGGGAGCTCGACTCCGCCCAGGACGAGCTTCGCCTCCTCGGAGAAGGCATGTGCATCGACTCCGATCCCGACGCGGAGCTCACTCATTGGCGAGCAGAGTCTCCACGAAGGCGAGGTCCGCCGTCGTCGTGATCTTCACGAGCCGCGGATCGCCTTCGATGACGCGGATCCTTCCGCCTGCAGCCTCGACGAGACCCGCGCAGTCGCTTGCGTCCCCGCCACGGAGCAGCGCATCGCGGAGAGTGGCGACCGGAAACGCCTGCGGCGTTTGGATCGCATAGAGACCCGCGCGGTCGACGGTCTCCGCCACGCGCCCGTGCGGGTCGACGCGCTTCACGGTGTCGGCGAGCGGTAGGCCCGCTACGACGCCGTCCCAGTCCTCGCCGAGGCCACCGAGGACGCGGCCGATCACCTCCTCGGGGAGGATCGGCCTCGCGGCATCGTGGACGAGCGCGATCAGCGCGTCGTCGGGGATCTCCGCAACCCCCGCGCGCACAGAATCGGCCCGGCTCGCTCCTCCGGCCACCGCCGAGCTCACCTTGCCCGCATTGAGCTCCTCGGCGAGCAGGATGGCCGGCTCCTCCCACTCCTCGGGCACGACGACCACGATCGCGTCGATCCACCCGGAGGCTTCGAGCCGCTCGAGGCTCTCGGCGAGGAGCACGCGCTCGCCGAGCCCCATGAAGGCCTTCGGCCGGTCACCGCCGAGCCGCTCTCCACGGCCGGCCGCGGCGAGGACCGCCCAGGTGCTCACTGCGAGAGAACGACGAGCTGCCCGTTGCGCTCCTCGAAGAGGTCCGGGCTGAGCGGGTTCTTCCCCGTGGTGAATTCCTGCAGGACTTTGCCCTTGATCACAGGCGCATACTTGCGCGTGAGGGCGACGAACACGCTCTCGAGGGGCACGGCGTAGACCGCAGGGCCGCCGAGCTCCTTCACGATCTGGCGCCGCAGGCCCGGGACGAGCATGCGCGTCGCGTCATAACCGTCGCCCGAGGCCCAGCCACAGAGCTTCTGGCCTCCGGAGGGCTCGCAAAGAAGCTTCTGGTCTTTGTTCGTCTGCCGCTCGAGGTTGGACCGGGCGAGCGAGTCGATCTCGTCGACCGACTTGCCCCAGCGGTCGAGGTCGTCCTTCGTCGCGACCGTGAAGTAATGGTCGCCCTGCACCGCGTAGACGACGTCGAGGTCGTCGAAGCGCATCACCGCAGGGTCGTTCTGGATCCGGCTCACGTCCACGCGCCGCTTGAGCATCGGCATCAGCCGGCCGCTCACCTCGGAGAAGCTCCGCTTGGAGTTCCCCTCTTCCATGCGCCTGACGGCTTCCTGGACGAGCCCGTCGACGATCTCGTCCTGGCGGTCAGGATCGGAGGTGTACTGCTCATAGGCGTCGCCGAGAACGAGCTGGACGGTGTCGAGCCCGTTCGGCTCGCTGACGTTGACGTTCAGCCCGAAGCCTGGCTCGCCCTGGAGCTCGGTTCCCGTGACGATGGCGCCGGCGACCTTGTTTTTGAAGTCGCGCTCGGAGAGCGTTCCGGGCGCGGTCGAGGTCGCGCCGCTGCTCGTTCCCGTGCTCGTCGTCGCGCCGCTCTCGGTTGGGCTTGCGCTGCCGCCTTCGCTGTCACAGGCCGAAACGGATGCGGCCAGAAGCGCCGTCAGGGCAAGGACGAGGAAAACGCGCACGCGCATAGGATGCCGACGGCCGCGCGGCGGGCGTCGCAGTAGCTGCGGGGTT
>JAICVP010000063.1 GCA_025935275.1 Thermoleophilia bacterium | reverse complement strand
GCGACGTCCTCACGCTCATCGAGCGCGCGGAGGCCGCTGCCGAGGAGGACGAGCAGGCCGCGCTCGAAAAGCGACTCATGCAGGGCCGCTTCACCTTCGAGGACTTCCTGCAGGCCTACAAGATGATGCGGAAGATGGGGCCGATGAAGAGCCTCATCGGGATGATCCCGGGGATGGGCAAGCAGCTTCAGGGCGTCGACGTCGACGAGCGCCAGCTCAGCCGGGTCGAGGCGATGGTGCTCTCCATGACCGCCGAGGAGCGGCGGAATCCGGAGATCATCAAAGGCTCCCGCCGCGCGCGCATCGCAGCGGGGAGCGGTACCAGCGTCCAGCAGGTGAACCAACTGCTGCAGATGCGCAAGCAGATGGAGAAGATGATGAAGCAGATGGGGCGCGGCAAGATGCCGAACCTCCAGTCGATAGTCGCCCAGCAGAGGCGCTAGGAACAGAAAGGAACGAATGGCAGCAAAGATCAGACTGGCCCGCGTCGGGTCGAAGAAGAACCCGATCTACCGGGTCGTCGTCGCCGATTCGCGCTCGCCCCGTGACGGCAAGTTCATCGAGATCGTCGGGCGCTACAACCCGCAGACCCAGCCCTCGACCATCGAGATCGACGAGGCGAAGGTCAAGGACTGGATCTCGAAGGGCGCGCAGCCGACCGACTCGGTGCGGCGCCTGCTGAAGGCCCAGGGCATTTCCTAGTTGGAAGAGCTCGTCACCTACCTGGCCAAGAGCCTCGTCGACAACCCCGACGAAGTGCAGGTCACGCGCGCTGAACGGGACGGCGCGACCGTCTTCGAGCTGCGGGTGGCCGAAGCGGACGTGGGCAAGGTGATCGGGCGCCAGGGTCGCATCGCCCGCGCCCTGCGCACGATCGTGCGTGCGAGCGGCGCACACCAGAACGAGCGCGTCCAGCTCGAGATCGTCAACGAGTAGGCGTGGGGGATCTCGTACCCGTCGGGCGGGTCGGCCGTCCGCACGGTCTCGACGGCTCCTTCGTGGTCGAGGATGCGAGCGAGGATCCCGAGCGCTTCGCCGTGGGCGCCCGCGTCCTCGCGGGGGAAGAGCCCGCGGCGATCGTTGCCTCCAAGCGAGCGGGCGGCCGAGTGGTCGTCCGGCTCGACCGCCCGGTCGAGCGCGGCACCGTCCTCGCGGTTCCCCGTGACGAGCTGCCGCCTGCCGAGGGGGGCGGGTACTACGTCTTCGAGCTGGTCGGCCTCGAGGTCGAGGAAGAGGGAGGCCGCCGGCTCGGCATCGTGCAGGACGTCGCCCCCGGGGTGGCGAACGACGTGCTCGAGCTCGACACGGGCCACGCCCTGCCGCTCGTCTCGCAGTGCGTCCTCGACGTCGACCTCGAACGCCGCCGCATCTTGGTGGCGCGTGGTTTCGCCGAGCCCGACTAACGTTCCCTCGTGCAGATCGACGTCTTCACACCGCTCCCGCATGCCTTCGCCTGGATGACGGAGCAGCGGCCCATCGCCACCGTTCTCGGCGCAGAGCTCGACCTGCGCCTCTGGAACTACCGCGATTTCACTCCTCTCGGAGGAGGGCAGGTGGACGACGAGCCCTACGGGGGCGGCGCGGGCATGGTGCTCCGCGTGGATGTCGTGCACGCCGCGCTCGCTGCCGTCTACGGCGATCCCGGCGCCCGGCGCATCGTCGCGCTCACGCCTCAGGGGCGCCAGCTCGACCAGGAGCTCGTCGAGGAGCTCGCCGGCGAGGACGAGCTCACCCTTCTGTCCGCGCGCTTCGAGGGCTTCGACGAGCGGATCGTCGAGCACATCGCGACTGACTCGATCTCGATCGGCCCCTACGTGCTTTCCGGCGGGGAGCTCCCTGCGATGGTGCTCGTGGACGCAGTCGCCCGCCGGCTGCCCGGGGCGATCCGGGAGGAGAGCGGTGCGGTCGAGACGTTCTCCGCCGAGCTCGAGGGCGGCGTCGAGTTCCCTCAGTACACGAGGCCGCCGGAGTTCAACGGCTGGTCCGTGCCCGACGTTCTCCTCTCCGGAGATCACGCGCGCATCGCGACGTGGCGCAAGGAGCAAAGCAGAGAGCGGACGCTTTCGTGAGAGGGCCGATCGACCGCCTCACGACCGGCTTGCCGGCCCCGTGGCCCACGGTGATCGACTGGGTCGTGACGATCGTCGTGGCGGTCGGCGCGGTGCTCGCGATCAAAGCCTGGATCGTGAACCCGTACCGCATCCCGTCCTCGTCCATGGAGCCCACGCTGCACTGCGCCGAGCCGCAGCCCGGCTGCCTCGCGAGCTACTCCGACCGCGTGCTCGCGAATCGCTTCATCTACCACTTCCGCGACCCGGACCGCGGCGACATCGTCGTCTTCAATACCCCGGCGAAGGCGCTCGAGGCGTGCGGCGCGGGCGGGACGTTCGTCAAGCGGATCGTCGGTCTCCCCGGCGACATGGTGGAGGAGAAGAACGGCACCGTCTTCATCAACGGGCAGAAGCTGGACGAGCCCTATGTGCTCGCGAACGAGCGCGATCAGCGCACCGACAGGTGGAACGTTCCGGAGGGGAGCTATTTCATGATGGGCGACAACCGGTCCCAGTCCTGCGACAGCCGGGAGTGGGGATCGGTGCCGCGCGAAGACCTCATCGGGCCTGTATTTGCCGTCTATTGGCCTCCGCAGCGCATTTCGTTTCGCTAGCATGGTGCGTCGGCCGTCCGGCCACTTTTTCCTATGAGCACGCCCATCGACATCCTCGAGCGCAAGCAGCTGCGCGACGGCATTCCGGAGTTCAAGGCCGGGGACACCGTCCGGGTGCACTTCCAGGTGATCGAGGGTCAGCGGCGGCGTGTGCAGGTCTTCGAGGGCATCGTCATCAAGCGCCAGGGCGCCGGCGTGCGCGAGACCTTCACGGTCCGCAAGAACTCGTTCGGCGTCGGCGTCGAGCGAACGTTCCCGGTGCACTCGCCCAAGATCGAGAAGATCGAGGTCATGGCGATCGGTGATGTGAACCGCGCGAAGCTGTATTACCTTCGCTCCAAGGTGGGGAAGAAGGCGCGCGTCCGCGAGAAGCAGCGGTCCTAAGCGCTATCCTCGGGCCCGTGCGCAAGACGGGCCGGAAGCTCCTCAATTTCGATCGCCGGCTCGGGGCGCGTTTCGTCGCGGGGGCTGACGAGGCCGGCCGCGGAAGCCTGGCGGGCCCGCTCGTGACTGCCGCGGTCCTCTTCGACTACGGCGTGCTGCGCGACCACAAGGTGCGCCCGCTCGCGATCCTGAACGACTCGAAGCAGCTCACGCCGGACGAGCGCGCGCGCCTCTTCCTCGCCGTGACCGGCTGCGCCTCGCGCATCGCGGTCCGCATCATCCCACCCGCGGTCATCGACTCCGACGGCTTACACCGCTCGAACCTCCGCGGCCTCCGCGAGACGCTGGCCGACCTTTCGCCTCCGGCCGAGGTGTGCCTCGTCGACGGGTTCAGGCTCGGCCCGCTGGCACCCGAGCACAGGGCCGTCGTCGACGGGGACACGCGGAGCGCGGCGATCGCCGCCGCCTCCATAGTCGCGAAGGTCGTCCGCGACCGCGCGATGCACCGCCTCGACGCGCTCTATCCCGCCTACGGCTTTGCGTCGCACGTCGGCTACATCACCCCCGGGCACTCTGCCGTCGTGCGTGAGCGCGGCCCGAGCGACATCCACCGCCTTTCCTTCGAGGCCCGCTGCTATGCCGGCGAGACCGTCGGCGCGGGCGCTCGGGCCTAGAGCAGAGCGGCGCGTCCGCCTCTACTACCGCCTCCGCGGCTACCGCGTCCTGGCAGCGAACGCCCGGGCCGGGCGCAACGAGCTGGACATCGTGCTGCGCCGCGGGCGGCGAGTCGTCTTCTGTGAGGTCAAGGCGCGCAGCGGGGAGGGGTACGGGGATCCGCGTGAGGCCGTCGGCCCCGAGAAGGAGCGCCGTGTGCGACGGGCGGCCGAGATCTGGCTCGCGGGCCACCCGGAGCTCCTCGAGCTGGAGATCGCGCTCGAGGTCGTGGGCGTGCGCGGAAAACGGATCGAGCGCGTGCCGCTCGGCTAAGGGCCGGGGTGTGGGTCGTGGACGCTGTAGATGTCCGACGTGCTCTTGCCGCAGAGATACCGGTCGTAGAACACGTCGACGCTGCCGTCGGCGTTGTCGCGCGCGTAAGCGCTCCAGAAGTCCCGCCCGCTTGTGCCGAGATCCGCGACGATCGTGCCTTCGGCGGGGTCGGTTGCGCCGAAATAGCGGACCATCTTCACGTCGGCGCCGCATTTCGGACCGCTCCGGGCCACGTAGACGATTCCGGTCGACGTGACCGCGCCGCCGTATTGGTACTTGGTCGACGGCTTGGAGAGGACGGTGTTGGTGTCCGTGGAGATCTGCTTTCGTACCACGTTGCAGGTCGTCCTCGTGCAGCGCGTCCAGGCCGCGAAGTCGCCGTTCACCTGACCAGCGTGCCGGAAGCGCGGGCCCTGGTCGAGGATGACCTCGGTCGGCGTCGTCAGGCTGCGGAGGATGACGAAATGGGTGGTGTTCGTCTGGCGGCCGAAGATGAGCCAGTCACCGGAAATGCTGGGCTCCCATTCCCAGTCAAGGGTGTTGACGCCGGCAGGCGGATCTGTCCGCGCCTGCGTGACGGCGTTGTAGAGCTTGAGGTTCGACTGGCCGTTCACGACCTGCTGGTAGACGACGACGGGCGGGTCGATGCCGCCCACGTAGCCCTCGCCCTTGGCGTTGAGCTTGACCCGGGAGTCGCCGGTGCGCGTGAGGAAAGCGTTGAAGTGGTTTCGGTGCGCGCGGGAGTTCTGGCTCCACGCGAAGTACTGGGTCGAGCCGTCCGTCTCGGCGGCCGGGACCTGCTCGTAGCGCCCGGTCGTCTTTACGCCTTGCTGGCTGAGGAGCGCATCTGCTGCTGGAACGGCAACCAGCGCCGCAGCGATGACGACGATGACAAGACCCCTGCGCATTGCCTCTCCTTTTCGTGAAGCGAAGCCAGAAGATACTCCTCCGTGTCGCATTTGTCACCAGGTCGCGCGATCACGGCTCATCCGGTGCGCGTTTCGTGAGCTTTGGCGGCGTAGCTTCGAGGTGTGCTTGCGCGCGCCACCACGCATGCTCTCGTCGGGCTCGAGGCCTGGCCGGTCGAGGTCGAAGCGCACCTTCAGCGAGGTGTGCCGGCGTTCTCGATCGTGGGGCTTCCGGACAAGGCCTGCCAGGAGGCGAAGGAGCGCGTCAGGAGCGGAATAACGAGCGCGGAGCTCGAGTGGCCGCTGCGGCGGCTCACGGTCAACCTCGCGCCCGCGGGCCTGCGGAAAGAGGGCTCCGGTTTCGATCTGCCGATCGCTCTTGCGGTGCTGGCCGCGTCGCACCAGATTCCGGCCGAGCGCCTGGCTCAGCACGCCGCTCTCGGAGAGCTGGCGCTGGACGGCCGCGTACGGCCCGTCCCCGGTGCGCTCGTCGCGGCCGAGGCTGCGCGGCGGGCCGGGCTCGAACGACTCATTTGTCCTCCTGAATCGGCGCCGGAGGCTGCCCTCGCCGGAATCGAGCCCATCCCGGTCGAGCATTTGGCTCAAGCCGGCGCCTACCTGCGGGGCACGTTCAAACCGCCTCGCGTCGCTCCGCCGGAGGCCCGCAACGGATCGGGGGGGCCCGATCTCGCGGACGTGCGGGGCCAGGAGCGCGCACGCCGGGCTCTGGAGCTGGCCGCGGCAGGCCGGCACAACCTCCTGCTGGCCGGGCCGCCGGGGACGGGCAAGACGATGCTCGCGCGCCGGCTTCCCGGCATCTTGCCGGAGCTCACGATCGAGCAGGCGCTCGAGGTGACGCGCATCCACTCGGTCGCCGGCTTGCTCCCCGCGGGCAGGCCTCTGGTTGACCGGCCCCCTTTTCGCGCCCCGCACCACACCGCTTCGACGGCCGCCATCGTCGGCGGAGGTGCGGGGCCGCGTCCCGGCGAGGCCACGCTCGCGCATCGCGGTGTGCTCTTCCTGGACGAGCTCGCGGAGTTCTACCGGCCCGCCCTCGAGGCGCTGCGGCAGCCACTGGAGGACGGCAGCATCGCCATCGCCCGCGTCCAGGGGCACGCGGTCTTTCCCGCTCGCTTCGTCCTCGTCGGCACGATGAACCTGTGCCCCTGCGGCGGCCGGGGCGATCCGGCGGCACAGTGCTCCTGCTCTCCGCAGCGTCTCGCCGCCTATCGGGACAAGCTGTCCCGGGCGCTGCTCGACCGCTTCGACCTCGTCGTGCAGGTTCCACGGGCGCGCTCGACGGAGCTCGCTGGATCTCCCGGCGAGGCCTCGGCGGTCGTGCGTGGGCGAGTGGAGTCTGCTGCCGTTCGCCTGCGCGATCCTCCCGATCTCTCGAAACCGGGAGCAGAGCTGCTCGCAAGAGCGGTGGACTCATTGCCTCTGTCCGGACGCGGTCGCGCGCGTGTCGCCCGAGTCGCGGAAACGATCGCGGCTTTGGCCGGCGAGGCCAGCGTGGGCGCCGAGCATGTCGCCGAGGCGCTTTCGTACCGGTCTCCGACGGAGCTCGGCTCATGGACCTGACGGTCATTCACGCGATCGCCAGGCACGATCCCGGTTATCCGCCCCCGCTCGCAGAGCTGCACGATCCACCGTCGAGGCTCTTCGTGCGGGGAGAGGTCGACGCGCTGTCGCGGCCCGGCGTTGCCGTGGTCGGCGCTCGGTCGTGCTCGGCGTATGGGGCCCAGGTCGCCCGGACGCTCGCGCGCGAGCTGGCTGCTGTTGGCGTTGTCGTGGTGAGCGGGCTCGCGCGAGGAGTGGACGGAGAGGCACATCGCGGCGCTCTGGAAGGCGGCGGACGGACGGTGGCCGTGCTCGGATGCGGGATCGACCGCGACTACCCGCGCAGCCATGCCGAGCTGGCGCGCCGCATCGTCGCCTCGGGAGCTGTGGTCTCGGAGTATCCGCCCGGGGTCGAGCCGGCTCCGTGGCGATTCCCCGCGCGGAACAGGATCATCGCCGGCCTCTCGCTCGCGACCGTCGTTGTCGAGGCGCGTGAGCGGTCAGGAGCGCTGATCACAGCCGATTTCGCGCTCGAGCTGGGGCGTGACGTGTTTGCCGTGCCTGGAGAGATCACGAGCGGACTCTCCGCCGGCACCAACGACCTGCTACGCCAGGGTGCGGCTCCGTTGACGTGGGTGCGCGACGTTCTCGAGGGGCTCGGGATCGAGCCCGAGCCGACTCCGCGCACCGCCTCGGTCTCGGATGCGGCTCGATCCCTGCTCGGACTCCTCGGCGATGGGGCGGCTGCGGCTGACGAGCTCACCAGGGCGTCGGGACTCTCGAGCGCGGAGGTCGCCGCCGCACTCGTCGAGCTCGAGTTGGGTGGTCTTGCCGCCCAGGCGGACGGCGTCTACCGCTCGTTCAGTCCGGGAAGGAGTCCGGGTGCTCGCAGGCCCGCTTGAAGAGCTCCTCGTCGATGTTCCGCCCGGTGACGATGAGGACGAGCGGGTCCGGGATGTCCTCGAGATCTCGCACCGCGGCCAGCGCCGCAGCCGCCGCTCCCTCCGCGCGGATCCCCGCGGACGCGTACTCGCCCACGGCTTCCGCGATGCGCCGCTCCGAGACAGTGATCATCCGTGTCGCAACTTCGCCGAGGACCTCGACGGCAAGCGGAATAGCGACCCTGACCGCGAGACCGTCGGCGAAGGTCGCCGACTGCTCGCTCCCCACCGCTCGGCCAGCGTTCCACGAGTCGACCATGACCGGCGCCTCCTTCGCCGCTACCCCGATGCGCTCGACCTCCGGCGCGTCGCGGGTGATCGTGAGCCCGATTCCCCCGAGGAGCGCACCGTTCCCGAGCGGAACGAGGATGGCTGCGGGCCGCTCGGGAGCCTGCGCGAGGATCTCATCCGCGATGCCGCCATACCCGTCGTACTGAGCGGCCTCAGCGCCGTCCTCGAAGAAAGGAAGGCCGAGCTGTGACGCGTGCGCGCGGCCCTCCTCCTTCGCTGCGTCGAGGTCGGCACCCGTCTGCCGAATCTCGGCTCCGCCATCTTCTATCAGCGCGAGCTTCGCGGAACTGGCCGTTTCCGGCGCATAGACGATCGCGTGCAGGCCCACGCGCCTCGCGGCCCAGGCTGTCGCCGCCCCGTGATTCCCGGTCGAGGCGGTTACGACGGCGTGGGCACCGTCCGTCGCGTAGCGCTCGAGCACAGGCAGCGCCCCGCGCCATTTGAATGCGCCCAGCTCATGGAGGTCCTCGCGTTTGAGGAGGAGCCGTCTGCCGGCGAGCGTCGATTCCTCGAGGGGAGTAGGGGTCACGCGAAGAGCTGTCCTGCGTTTGTGCGAAGCGCCGCCTCGGAGACGCCGGCCTCTTCCACGGCCGCGAGGGCTGCGTTTGCGTCCATTACGGGGGCGTCACTGCCAAAGACGAGGCAGCCCTGACCGCAGGCCTCGCCCGTGAGCCGAAGCGCCAGCGGCCCGTAGGAGGCCGTGTCGAAGAAGACCGCCATCTGCGGAACGTCGCCGCCGCGTGCGCGCAGGCGCTCGAGCTGGAACGGAGCACCCCCTGCCAGGAACGCGAAGACGATCGGGAGCTCTGCGTGCCCGTGGGTGAGCCATGCTGCGTACGCGGCTTGCATCTGGGCCGGGTAGTCGACGAGCGCCGACCACCACGCCGGTGCGCCTGCGGGCGGAGGGGGTACCGGCCCGGGGTGGACGAAGAGCGTCTGGCCTGCCGCGGCCAGCTCGTCCGCGAGCTCGCCGATCCCGCCAACCACGGTGGGTGCGGGAATGCAGGCGCCTGCGAAGCCCTCCAGGCATTCCGCGACCGCGAACGCCTGCAGACGCCCGCCTGCGGCCGCGACGAGCTCGAGGATGCCGTTGTGGTAGGCATCGACGAGCTCGGGGATCCCGTCGCACGCGAGCGTGGGCTGGAGGGAGACGACAGCCGTGTCGATCCCGACCTCGTCGAGCAGACTCAGGCGCGCGTCGAGCGTATGCGCGTCCAGCCCCGCGTCGAAGGTGCCCTCGCCGAGGATCAGCTCGTCGCCGTCGATCCGCGGGGGCCGGCTTCGCTTGCGCAGAGCCGCGACGAGCTGTTCCGGCCAGAGGTGTTGGTGGACGTCAAACGAGGCCATCGGCGAGCACCACCCCCAGTCCCGGGCGGTCGGGGACGGTCACGAATCCTTCCGGGTCGACGCGAATCGGTTCCGCCAGCATGAAGTCCCGCCGGTCGGGCGTCCAGCCCGGCGGGTCGTACGGAAATTCGAGGTAGGGGCCGCCGCCTACCCCCGCGGTGAGGTGAAGGTTCGCAAGCAGACCGATGCCGTTCGTCCATGTGTGCGGCGTGAATGAATGACCCCGGGCGGTGACGCGCTCGGCGAGCTCCCGCTCCCGGAGGAGGCCGACGGACAGGACCGCGTCGGGCTGGTAGACGTCGAGCCCGTCTGCGGCCTCGAAGGCCTCGAGCTCGGCGGTCGTCCGTGCCATCTCGCCGCCCGCGATGCGCAGGCCGCCGTCCTGGCGAAGCGCCGCGTACCCCTTCACGTCGTCGCGTGGAAGCGGCTCCTCCAGCCAGAAGACCCCGAGGTCCCGCAGGCGCGCGGCCACGGAGGCCACAGCGTCGAAGTCGAGCGCCGGCCCGATGTCGCCGGGCATCCGCCATCCCTGGTTGAGGTCGACCATGATCTCCATCGAATCGCCGACGGCCTCGCGCACGGCCTCGACCGCCGCGAACCCCTCGTCCAGCTTCGTGCGCTC
>JAICVP010000246.1 GCA_025935275.1 Thermoleophilia bacterium | reverse complement strand
GTAAGGGCTCGAGAGGATGCGCTCGATCTCATAACCCTGCAGAACGGCGGGAAGCCCGTCGGCCTGACGACGCCCCATTTCGTCGAGAGGCCTCAGGCGGTCATCCCCCGTCCACAACTCTCGCTTCCCGGCGCGTGCGTGCCGAACGAGAATGAGCGCTTTCACAGGACCCGGGCGACGACGTCGAGCAGCGCCCGGTCGTGGTCGTAGGTCAGACGCTTGCGCGCTTCGTCGATACCGACCCAGGCGACCTGGTCGACTTCCTCGCCGGCGGTGAAGGCGCCGTCCTGCACGCTCATCAGCCAGTAGCGCACTCGCTTCGGCCGCTCCTTCGATTTGTACGAGACCGCCGGAAGCGGTGGGCCGAGCTGACACGTGAAGCCCGTCTCCTCCTTGACCTCCCGCAACGCCGTCTCCTCGTCGCTCTCGCCGGAGAGGGACTTCCCCTTGGGAAAGCTCCAGTCGTCGTACTTCGGCCGATGCACCACCAGCACCTGCGGCTCTCCCTCGTCGTGCCGTGCGACCACGCCGCCGGCTGCGCGGATGACCGTGCTCAGCTCCAAGCCCGCGCTCCTGCCCGCTCGAGCTTCCTCCAGGCGGCAGGAAGCTGAGACCGAGCGGCCCTCATTCGTCCGCGCTCGCGTTCGATGAGGCGCCCGACCGCGAGAGAGGCGGCGCCGTCGGCCCGTTTTGTGAGAGCCCTGAGCTTCTCCTCTGCCACGACGGCATCCTGATGCTCTCCGGTCACGTCCTGGAATGACTTCGCCCGCTTGACGAGTTCCGCTGCAGGCTTCGACCCGCTCGGAAACGCCAGCTCGGCGGCGTAGCGTGCGCGCTTTCCGAGAATGCGCGCACGATGAATCTCGTCGTCGGTCACGTCACCGTTCAAAGCGCTCATCGCCTTTGCCAGGCGTTTGAACTCCTTCTTTGCCCGCTGATCGAGATCGACCCGTCCATGGGGCGAGAGAGCTGATCCGCGGGCTCCCTCGAGCGACTCGAGCAGCCGCTCATAGCGCTTCCCGTTGAGCGCCCGCGTCAGCGAGGCGCGGGCCTTGCGCCGCTCCGCAGCGAGGGCGGCGAAGACCGACTTCAGTGCACGTCGCTCGGCGGGCTCGAGGGTCTCGCTCTCGGATCGGAGGCGTCCGGTGAGGACGTCAAGGTCGCGCACCCCCCCGAGCACCCTGCCGAGCCAGGCGAGCTCGGCACGCAGCTGCCCAACGTATTCCGGCTCGAGCGCACCGTTGGCAGTCCGAAGCGCCGCACGAGCACGGCGGGTCGCGACTCGCATCTGGTGGAGGCACGCAGGGTCCTGGCCCAGGCGCGCTCCGTCCTCGTTCTCGACCAGCTCCGTCCGCTGCGCGGAGAGGAGCGCGAGCAGGAGATCGCCTCCGTTCTCCCGACCTCGCTTCGGCATGTCATTGCCTCCCGAGATGACTAGGCCGCGATCTCGTCCCCTTCGACCTCGCGCGCAACGACGCGACGGTCGAGCCCTTCGCGGTCGATCCGTTCGACCTTCGAGACGATCCACTGCCGATCGCGGAGGTTCAACGTCTCGCCCACCTGAAGCTCGGAGGCGAGACGTACGCGTGCGGGGATGGAACGAAGCACCCCTTTCACCTCGAGCATGAGGTCGTAGTTCAGCTCATCGGACATGTCCTGTCTCTCCCTCTGATCGGTCCCAGCCGCGCGCAACATATACCTATTTCGCGAGGTGAATGTGCCGTGAAAAACTGGTGGCCGCTTCCGGGGAGACCACCAATGCCGCCGTCTTTGACGGTGGAGGGCAGCGTCCCGCCGGATCCTTGGTCGGCGTGAAGGCGACGGGCCTTACACGAATCGAATCGCACGATCGAGGTCGCGTCTCAACGCGTCGTTTCTCCCGCCGTACGGTGATCTCGAGTGTCAGCCGTCGTCCAGGCAGGCGCGGCCAATTTCGAGGACAGGAGGACGTGATGGCTCAGACTGTTTCCAAGGGACGCTTCTTGCTCCTGGGGCTCTTCGTGCTTGCGCTCGTGGGCCTGGCGATCCCCGCCCTCTCGCAGAAGCCCGCTACGGCGGCCGTCCCGCCGGCGATGGACGACGAGGTCGTCCTCCCAAGCCGCGTCGCCGCGGCCATCGACCGCACGGCGTCTGCACTCGACCGTTCGGAATCGAGGATCGACGATCAGCAGTACGGCTCGGCAGCCGTCTCCCTCTCAGCCCTGGACGCAGACCTCGTTCGCACGCATCGCGCGGCAAACATCCAGTTTCATGCCCCGCCCCCCGACCCGGAGGCAGAAGCCACTCCCGGCCCCTCCTCGGTGCTGGCCGTCCTGACGCTTGAACAGTGGGCGATCACGCGCCTTGCAGGTCTCTACGACTCGCTCACGGACCCGATCGTCCTCAATCGCCTCAGCAGCGCACTGAACACGGCTCTGACGAAGCGGGACAAGATGCTCAACGCAGTCCTCAAGCTCAATCCCGAAGGGGCAGGCCTTCCCTATGCGGACGGGATAGCGGACTCCCTCGACGGCTACGCCGACGAGGTGGCGAACCTCACCGAGGCTCTCAATGTCGACCGTTTGACGACATCGGCGCGGGCGGCACTCCAAAACGCTCTCACCCGCTCGCAGGCGACCGCCGACAAGGTGAACGCCGCGTTCGGCGGAGCCGACTGAGAAGGCAAAGGCTCAGACATGAACTCGTCAACGAAGAGCCTCCTGAACACGTTCGCCACCGTTCGGCGGCGAACTCTTCTGACGGTCGCATTTCTGGCGACGGTAGCGGCGTTCCTGCTGGCCGGCGCAAGCCAAGCGGCCACACCCGGCGCGGACGTCGTGCTGGTCGACTTGAGTGTCGCGCGAGCTGCAGTCGGGACGCCTTACTCCTACGTCTACGAGGTGGACAATCGAGGGCCCGATGCGGCGACCGACGTCGGCCTCACTGCCGTCCTGACCGGAATCTCCTCGTTGGAAAGTGTGTCCTCGGATCGGGGGACGTGCACGTACGTGCCGGCCTCGGCCACCGCCGAATGCGATATCGGAAGACTCGCGTCGGGAGGGTCGGCGACGATCGAGATCGTGGTGACGCCGGCAGACGGGACCGGAAGCGCGGCGACGGCTTCGAGTACGGCTGGCCAGGACACCGACGGTTCGAACAACGGCGCCGTCAGCTCACCCCGCCTCGTTGCACCAGGGGCGGCTGATCTGTGGGTCTACCCCAACAGCGGCGTAGACGACACGGGGTTCGGGAGCACCGGTTACGCCATCCCCGGCGAGTCGTTCGACTACTCGATCGACGTCGGCAACGACGGGCCGGCGATC